>CAYFQZ010000278.1:0-3494 GCA_964345305.1 uncultured Ignavibacteria bacterium
GCAGGCTCGATAGGCAGTGCTGCCGAACAGCGCAAGTTACATAGTTCGCAGGTGGTGCATACCAGGATGGTGTCCACCATGAACTGATCCCACTCTTCCCGCCCCTCCATGTATTCTCACAGCCAGTACCATTTTCCGCGCGGGCTCTGGCTTTCCCAGCCGCGCCCGTAGAACTGATCGCATTCATCGATGCAGTAACCGCACTGTGAGCAGCCGTAGGCATACCAGGCGACGTCGGCGGGAATCCCCCGCAGGGCTTTGCCCGGCCGCTCGCCGATCTGAGTGCTTACCCGGTTTCCGAACGGGCGGGCCAGCGGCTCAAAAAAGCTGGCCATGCTCAGCGCCGTGGCCGTCGAGCCGCCGTCAATTACTTTGCCCGGATTGGCTATGCCCTTCGGATCGACCTGGGCCTTGAATTCCCGGAGTCTTCCCGCCCTCTCCTTCCCCAGGACTTCATCTGCTTTTTTGGTGAAGTACATGCCGGTTGAATACGCTCGTCCGCCGTGCTTTTCGGCTATCTTCATGATGGTGAGCACCAAACTGAACACGAAGTTGTAGCCGAACCTGCGCTCATCGCTGGGTATGAATCCCAGCACCACAACCTCCGGCTTCCCGTTGGCGCTCTGGCGTATGATGACACCTTCTTTCACCACCGGCTGTCTCACCTTTTCCGCGATCTCGGTCATCACCTGGCCCAGCGATGACAGCGGGATGACGAACTCGGCCGGCACCAAAGACGGCCCCAGTCGCTTGACCACCATCAACCTGAAGCGATTATCCCATTCGTGGCTGGCGATCTTTTCGCTCAGCATCTCCCCCTGGCAACGCTTGAGCAGATCCGGCAGTTTCTCCATGACTGCCTGGCTGTCCTTCTTGCGGAAAGCCAGCGTCATGATGTAGGCCTCTGGAAGGATCACCCGCTCCTCCACCGGATGACCGTAGTGCTCCATAAGTGGCGCCCGGTTTTTCATGGCCGCCATGGTGGGATTGATGAAGACGGAAGACCATATGGGCAGCTTCTCCGCGATCATGGACTGAACCAGCCCTTGCAGCCCGAAGGCGTCGGCGCAGGAGACCGATACTACGCAAAGCTCCTCCAGCGGCTGGACCCTGATGGTTACCCGGGTGATAAGGCCGGTGATCCCCTCGGCATCCGCCACCAGATCCAGATCGTCGCCCTCGAATTCGCGCACGTCGCCGGTGGGAAGCACCACGCGGGCTTTGAGCACGCTGTCTTTATACCACCCCGCTTCGTACGAACCGAAGCCGGTGCCGCCCTGAGCCAGCCATCCGCCCGCCGTGGACGACGGGTAGCTGCTGGGATACAGACGCAGGGTCAGACCTTTCTTAGCCAGTTCCCGATCGAGCGACTCCCACACCACCCCTGCCTCCACGGTCGCGGTTTGTTTTTCGCTATCGATCTCCAATACTTTTTTCATTCGATAGAAGTCAACTACGATGCCTTGCTTTACCGGGATCACGCCCCCGTAACCGGAGGATGCCTTGCCACGGGGGGTAAGCGGTATGTTATTGGCCGCTGCCCAGCGAACCAGGTCAACAACGTCCTGCTCGCTCTCCGGCTGGATAACGGCTTGGGGTGTCGTATCTCCTATCAGGGGCTTGAACAGGGCCGGTATGGCAGCGATATCATGCCCGTAGAGTTTTCTCTCCGTTCTGCGAAACGTCACCCGATCCGGAAATCTATGTTCGAGCCATGACCTGTGCTTTGCGTTTAGCTTACCCACCTGACTCTCTCCCTTGTTTAGAATGAACAGCGTCCGCCAGCGCGGTCGATAGATGACAATTCACACCTTCTTGGTAACGATTATATACGCAGAGTCATGGTGATTGCTGGAGAAGCGAACCCGAATCCGTCTTTTGAGCCAATACCGACCTTCCCACGAGCTGAGACATGGAGAGGTTCCCTCTCCCTTGCCTCACAGGAAAGCTGTTTCCCCTTTTTATCTTGGACCATTAAGAAAGCTAACCCGTATTGCCTCCTCTTTATGATCACCGTTGGCGATCAATACTTGATACCCAATTTCCTGTGATAAATCAAGTTCAAAATCGCCAAATCTAAAACTGTCCTGGTGATCGGCTGAGAAGGCCAGCAGTGGTCAGAATGTACGAAAATGCTTTGCGAGAATCTTTGATGCCATCAGGGCATCGGGAAGAACATGGCGCCATACGGCGGCCAGGCAAAAGCCGGGGTAGGACGACTGCGGTGAGCCTCTGATGGGTTAGAGCCCGACGTCTAAGTTACTAGGACGCAGCTAAAATGGCCGTTTTAGCTTGGATGCAGAGCGCATCCATCTGCATAACTGTCAGGAAAAGGCCTCCTCTCTTCGGTCGTCGCGCGGACCGCGACAGGTCACTGTCGTGTCGTTTCGATGTCTATCTTGCTTGTTCTCTGAGGCCTGTTTCCCGCTATTCCTCGCACCCCGGTTCAGGACCGTCTTTGAACAGATAATTCAAAAGATAGATCACATCGCCAAGTTCGATGGTATCATCGCAGTTCACATCTCCCGCCGCGTAAATGCGAGGCTCACGTCCGTTCTTGAACAGGTAGTTCAGCAGATAGATCACGTCACCGAGATTGATTATTCCATCGCAGTTCACATCGCCTCGAAGGAAGCCGTAAATGGTCTCTTGCCAGTAGCCCGAGTTGATACCGAATGATGCGGAGCTGCCGGGACCGACCGCGGTCTGCCCCACCGATCCGCACAGGATGTGGAAGTCCTGTAGCACGAATCCAAAGCGGACATTGTCATTCCCGCACCCGCCTCCGGTGCACACGATCTGCCATTTTATCTGCCGACCCTTCTCGTCGACTGCAGACGCGGAGAAGGGCTCGATCTGCATCTGCTGTGGTTCGGCCGGCTTGATCTCGACGGCCGGTCTGTCTTGCTGGCCCGTAGTTTCAACAGGAGAGACCGCCGGAATCTTGGGTTGTGCCTGCTCCTTTTTTGCCTGTTCATCGGCTTTCTTCGGAAGAGCCTGCCTCTTGGCATCGGCCGTCTGGGTGGCTTTCTTCTGCACCTCCTTGTCGAGCTTGCTCGTGTCCTTGGCGAAAGCTAACGGCGCAGACAGGAGAGCCAAAGCAAGAACGGCCGCAAGAATCATTCCCGTGCGTTTCATTATTACTTCCCTCCTTTCGAGGCCCCGGCTCCCTCCAACTTCGAAATCCTTTGCCTCAATTCCTGAATTGTTTGTCTGAGTTCCTCGTTTTCCTGAATAAGCTCTTTGACGCCGGCCAGCGCTACGCCCGCCACATCGCCCGGCGAGAGGTACCTTTCATCCCTTGTCCCCTTCCTCAGAGTACCGACGTCGAAAGCCTCTACGAAATCTTCAGAGACCGGCCCGATGTGGCGCTCATCCGAATCCTTGTACTGCCAGGCTTCAACAGGCAGACCGGAGATTTTTGCCAGCAGGTCTTCGGAATCCAGGGGCTGGAAGTTCTCTTTGAAGCTCCGGCTGCTGCCGTTCGTCCAGGT
>CAYFQZ010000279.1:0-12859 GCA_964345305.1 uncultured Ignavibacteria bacterium
CTCCTGGCCGCTGGAAAGCACGGTGGTCAGGGGCACCATCTTTCCGTCCACCCTGGCACCGACACAGCGATGGCCAACCTCGCTGTGAACGGCGTAGGCGAAATCCAGGGGGGTAGCCCCCTTAGGGAGCTGCTTGAGCTCGCCCTTCGGCGTGAATACGAAGATATCGTCCCGGAAGAGGTCGATCTTCAAATACTCCAAGAACTCAGACGGGTTGGTCAGATCCTTCTGCCACTCCAGAACCTCCCTCAGCCAGGTCATGTGTTTGTCCGACTCGTCTGCCCGCAGCCTCCCCTCCTTGTACAGCCAGTGAGCCGCTATTCCGTACTCGGCGGTTCTGTGCATATCCTGAGTTCTTATCTGTATCTCCACCATCTTGCCCCGGGGACCGATCACCGTGGTGTGGAGGGACTGATACATGTTGGATTTGGGCAGGGCGATATAATCCCGGAACCGATCGGCCACCGGCATCCACAGGGTGTGAACGATGCCCAAGGTATGATAACATTCGCCTTCCGAGTCCACTATTATGCGGATGGCAAAAAGATCATAGATCTCCTCGAAGGGCTTGTCCCTTTTCTTCATCTTACGGTATATGGAGTCGAAGTGCTTCGCCCTGCCGGCTATCTCGGCCTTTATCTCCGCCTTCTCCAGCTCTCTTCTTAGCGGCTCGGTGATCTCGCGGATGTACGCTTCCCGGTCTTCCCTTCTGGCGCTGATCTTCCGCACCAGCTCGTCGTAGGCGTCCTGATCAAGGTACTTAAGTGACAGATCCTCCAGCTCCCACTTGATCCTTGCCATCCCGAAGCGGTGAGCCAGGGGGGCATAAACTTCGCGCGTTTCCAGGGCTATCCTCAGCTGCTTCTCCCTATCCAGGGAATCCAGAGTCCTCATGTTGTGCAGCCGGTCGGCCAGTTTGATGATGATCACCCGGATATCCCTGGCCATGGAAAGCAGCATCTTGCGGAAGTACTCCACCTGTTCCTCTTCCAGGCTTTTGAATCTCAGCTCTCCGATCTTGGTCACCCCGTCCACCAGCTCAGCTATCTCGTCTCCGAAAACGTCTCTGACCCTGTCAATGGTGACGTCGGTGTCCTCCACCACGTCGTGCAGCAGTCCGGCCGCGATGGCGGCGGAATCCAGGTGCTGTTCTGCCAGAATGAAGGCCACCTCCAGGCAGTGCTCCAGGTAGGGTTTTCTCGACTGTCGGTACTGACCACTATGGGCTTCGGCTGAGAACTCATACGCCCTTCTGACAAGAGGAATGTCTATGTTGGCGTTGAACGATTCCACCCCTATGATGAATTCGGCTAGATTCACCTATATCACCTCTGGTTTGGCTGCCACAATCAGGCTATCCTCGGCATTGCATCCAATGCTCCGGCATCTGTCTATTCGGACGTCTCTACCTTTTCCGAAGACTCTCTTCTTTTCAATACGGTGCCCACTCTGGAGACTATCTGCTCCGCTTTGATCTTTTCCATACAATCGTAGTGCGGACAGCTGTTGGGCCGGCACTTAAAGCAAACCGGGACCGGCGGAAGGATCACCTCGTGCCCATCCCCGTAAGGTCCCCACCTGATGGGACCCGCGGTAAATATGGGGCAGAAGATGGCCACGGTGGGGGTGCCCACCGCACTTGCCAGGTGCATCGGTCCGGTGCTGTTGGAAACCATGGCGTCGCACCTTTTCAGAACCGCTGCCAGTTGCCTCAAACTCGTCCCTCCAACCAGATCAAAACTAGGGCGGACCATCTTCCTCTTCACCAGTTCGACCAAGCCCCTCTCCTCCTCCGTCCCGGTCAGAATCAGCTTGGCGGCCAGCTTCTCCACCAGCTGATCCCCGGCTTCAGCGAACCTCTTGGGTGGCAGGTTCAAAGAGGAATCTCCGCTGCCCGCATGCATGGCAATCACCGTGTCCCGCGCAACGATCCCGAACTCGTCAAAAATCCGCTGCGCGAACTGTTCCTCTTCCGGAGAGAGATATATTCGGGGGGCAATCCCGCGAGTGGCTATGCCCAGCGGACGGAGCAGGCTCAGGTTGTATTCCGCCTCGTGACGTAAATTGACCTTCCGGTGTTCGTAAACCCTTCGGTTGAAAAGAAGCTGATAGAGCCTGTACCCGGTTCCTATCCTGTACTTCACCCCGGCCAGAAAGAGCATGAACGCCAGCCTGAACGTCGGTCTGAGCAGGATTCCCACCTCAAACCTCTTCCTTCTCAGCTCTTTTACCAGCATGAAAAACCCTCCGAAACCGGACTCGGGCCTGTCAACTATCACATCGTCAAGATGGGGATTGCTTTTAACCACGTCTGCGGCGTAGGACGATACCATCATGCTCAGGCTTGACTCCGGAAAGTGCGATTTCAAAGCTTCCAGAACGGGCGTGGACAAGACCACATCTCCCACGCGATCGGTTCTGACCACCAAGAATCTTTCTCTTCCTGTGATTCGGAGCTTTCGCATTTTTGAGCCAGGAGGTCTGCCTTTCACTACATTAGAATATACGCGCGGACGAACGATCAAGCATGCCAGTTTTGGAGTCATCCGGTGTCCTTTGACTCGATCTCATCCCCGGATCTTTTGAGGTGCCACAGCTTCACGTACTTGGAAAAGACGTGGAAGGCCGAGGCAGCGGCTAGGATCAATCCGTGCGCGCCGTCGGCAAAACCTGCCCTGAAAAGATACATCTTCAAGAAAGTTGCCGGCGGTCTGAAAAGAACGTCCAGCAGGCCGCCCCCCCTGCCAGAGCGGTGAAACTCAAGTGCGTCCAGGGTCGTGTATTGATTGACCTTGCCAAGATAGTGATCAAAATCCGGATCAGTATAGTGCAACAGATCACTGGTCAAGCGTCCTGTCCCTCCTTGCACCTGCACCTCCTCATGCACCAGCCGATTGGTAAAATGTCCCTTATCCCTTCTGAACAGGCGCAGCACCAGGTCCGGATACCATCCGCCGTGGCTGATCCACCGGCCCAGGAAGTTCGACTTCCTGGGAATGAAATAGCCGCTGGCGGGATTTCCGGATTCGACGATCCTCTGGATTTCCTCTCGCAGTTTGTCCGTTACCACCTCGTCCGCATCCAGTGAAAACACCCATTCACCTGTGGCCTGACTTCTGGCGAATTCCTTCGCCGGGCCGAATCCGCTCCACTCCAGATCAAAGATCCTGCCGGTGAATCGGGACGCGATCGTTTTCGTATCGTCGGTGCTCCCCACGTCCACAAGCACGATCTCATCGGCCCAGCTCACGCTCTCGAGACACCTTCCTATGTTCGCGGCCTCGTCACGGGCTATGACGATGCAGGAAATCTTGCTCATGGTCTGCCTTCTTGACTCTTCAGGTTCAAGACCGTGGCTGAGCCCAGAATGAACATAACCAGCATGTTGACCTCGGCATCGGTATAATAACACTGCAGCAGGCTGGCAAAGAGCAATCCGATGATGGCAGCCACGCCTCCCATCTGCAGGGCACGCGAGTAACCTTGCATTCGTCCCTTCAGTACCGACTTTATCGTGGAGTATAAGAAGATGACCCAGATGGAAAGGTAGGCCAAAAGTCCGAGGATGCCGGAATTTACCGCGACGTTTAAAAAATCATTATGGGGATGACAGGTGGTATCATATACACCCTGAACCTTGTATCGGTCAAACAGCCGGTTGAAGTTGCCCAGGCCCACACCCCAGACCGGCTTGTCCTTGATCATGTTCATCGAGGTGTGCCACAGCCTTATCCTGGTCGACTCCGGCCTATCTTTGGATAGACTGATCTCCTTGATCCTGTCCCAGCTGGTGGGCTCGATAACGTAGATCAGAAGGCAAAAGACCAAGATGCCCGCTATCAAGAACAGAATGGACTTTCCGCCTTTCAGAATCCCGAAGGCCAGGATGCCCGCGACTGCTCCCAGCCACGCGCTGCGGGCATAGCTGAAAACCAGGGCAAGACCCAATGCGACTGGAGCCAGAAAGTCCAGAAGCCTGAGTGCACCTTCTCTTTTGGCACCGAGCAAGAAAACAGCTGCCAGGATGAAGGTTAGCATGTAGTACCCGCCGAAGGTGAGATGATGATCGAAAAGTCCCAGGCTGACGAATACCTCTCCCCTGGTCTCCAGGGCTTCACCTCTGTACAGGTCGATCCCTGCGTAGTGCTGCCAGATCGCATAGAATCCAACCAGAGTACAGACCGAGATCAGAATGCCATAAAGCTGGGCCACCTTCTTCTCTTCCCTCACGCTGTTTACGATCAAGAAGAAGATCAGAAACAGCCATTCCTCCTTCAAGGCCAGAAGGCTTTCGACCTTAAATGGGGAGAATAGCACTGAAATCCCTTGAGTTACGACGTAGGCCAGAATCGCATAATTCAAGGGCGTCCGAACCAGGCTGATTTTCCCGGCCAAAGCCATGCGGGCCAGCCAGGCCAGAAGGCCAAAGGCCACTGCAGTCTGCGCCCCGGCGATGGACCAGGGGGAGAAAAAGGCGAAGGCACAGAGTGCGTACCAGGTCAATGCCTCGGCGATCTTCTTTCCCTCTTCTCTGGACACGGCGCTCATGAAAGACACTAATTTAAAAGGCTAAGATAGACCTCTTCTGTTCTGCGGGCAAAAGCATCCAGGGTAAACTTCTCCACCACCATACGCCGGCTGCTCTGGCCGAAGGCTCTTCGCCTGGGCTCGTCCTGCAGAAGCTCGACTATCGCCCGCGCCAGCTCAAGTGCTCTCCCCGACTGCACCAGCAGGCCGTTGACCCCATGCTCCACCACCTCCGGCACTGCGTTGATCCTGGTGCCTACCACCGGCTTTCCCATGGACATGTACTCCAGAGCCACCCGGCAGATGGTCTCCGACCCCACCGAGGCAACCACGCCTATGTCGAAGAGGGAGATGATCTCTCTGACGTCCTTCACCTTGCCCGCGAAACGAAAGCATCCCTCCATACACATCTCTCTGACCATATTCTCCAGCTCGCCGGCACTGATCTGCGCGTCCTGGCCGCAGATGACGAATATGGCCTGTGGAACCTGCCTCATCACCTCCGCAGCCGATTCGATAAAGTATCTATGTCCCTTGACCGGCGAAAGTCTTCCCACAATTCCCACCACCGGACTCCCCTCCGGCAGCCGGAGTCTTTCTTTCCATTCCCCATTCCCTTCTCTGGGTGAGAAATGCTCATGGTCTATGCCGACCGGTACGTTAACCACCGAGCTTTTGGGCATGTTCAGACTCCTCAGGTAACTGGTTCTGAGAGAATCGCAGGTGGTAATGATCTTGTCGGTGAGCCTGTAATTGAGAAATCTGTTAAGACGACCGCTCCTGGGTGCTCTTACGTCGCCCCTGGTCCTTACCACGGGAACCTCTCCTTTGAAGAAGGGTTTGGCCATGGCTGCCGAGAGGTGGCTCTCTCCCCGGTGGGCGTTGATTATGTCTATCCCCTCCTTTTTCACCAGCCTTGCCATCCTGGCAAGGTTGTAGATCATCATCCACGGTGCGGTGTAGCTTAGAAACAGGTCTTCATGGACGGTCAGTCCCGCTTGCTTGGCTTTAATGAGAGGTGGACTCTGGGGATCTCCCGCCACTATAACCTTGTGTCCTTTGTCTCTCAAGGCATGAGACAGGGTGACCGCGTAGTGGGCGCAGGCGTTGTACCACCTGACGTTAATCAGCTGCAAGATATTCAACTTTCCGGGCGAGTCCTTTCTCTTGACCTCTCCTCAGATCCTTGATCAATTCAAGGAAAACCCCCTGGACATCCTCAACGGTTATGCGGTGCAGGCAGTCAAGCTCGACGCACTTATGCTTGACCTGGCGACAGTCGGCGCACTCCACTTGGGCCTTCAGAAACCTGTGTCGCGACTTATCCGGATAAGTCCAGCTTCTGGGATCTTCGGGGCCATATATGGTTATCGTGGGCTTTCCCATGGCCACGGCGATGTGCTTGGTTCCGTTATCATTCCCCAGGTAAAGATCACATTTCTCCAGAATGGCCCCCAATTCGAGCAGATTCTTCGTCTCCCAGCATACAACCGGCTTTCGCTTCATGTGGTCACTGACCTTCTCCACCACGTGTTTTTCGCCCGGCCCCCACACCAGGATGACCCTGGCCCCGAATTGAGACGTCAACCAGTCAGCCAGCCGGGCGAATCTATCCAGGGGCCAGCGGCGGAAGCGCCGTCTGCTGGTGGGCGAGATGCAGATGATCAGACTGTCTGAGTCGATGCGGTTTTCCCGGAAGAATCTCTCCGAGAAGAGCCGGGCTTCGGCCGAAATGAAAAAATCGAGCTGCACGTCCGAGCTGTCCACTCCCAGCAGCTTGAGAACGCCCAGTTTGTGGGCCGCAGAATATCTGGCGGTGGGGTCATCTGTCGCTATCATACTGTAGAACCATCTCCGACCCGGAATATCGTAGCCTACCCTGCGCCCCGCTCCGGAGAGAAAACAGATGTATGTGCTCCGTGGGTTCCCCAAAAAATCGATCGCCACATCGAACCGCTCTCTCCTTATCCGCCGGATCGTCTGCAGCCAGTAGAGAGGATTCTTGTACTTGCGTCTGTCCAGGGCCAACACCTGGTCCAGGTGGGGATTGTGCATGAGAAGATCAGAGCACTCCCCCTCCACCAGGAAGGCAATGTAACCTTCCGGGAAGCTCCTTCTGAGCGCGCGCACCGCAGGCGTACACATCAGCACGTCTCCGATTCTGCGAAGCTGGATTATCAGAATTCTGGGTTTATCGATCACGTGGGCTCCAAACCAGATCAGTTTTCGCTGCACCGGCCGAGTTTTCTTTTCTTGCTCCCAAGCCGTCCCGTGGATTCTTCGGTGTTATCAGTTCAGAACACTGGCAATATACCCGGCGATTGGTTCTCAAAAAAGCTTTAATTTTGCGTCATTTCTGGCGCTGGAAAAACCAGACGGGCAGGGCCCGGGGCCCTGCCCTATGTTCGGTCAGTCTCAACTCATCGACCGTGCCGGCATCCAGATTCCTTCCACCCGAATGATACGCTCTTATTGCTTCAACTTCTTCTGGACTCTTTGAATGTTTTGGCGGACGAATTCCGCCTCCCTTTTGGCTTCCATCGTCTCGAACAGAACAAGCGCGCGCTGGTAGAAATCTTCGGCTTCGGCCAGCTTCCCGCCTTGCTCAAACACCGAGCCCATGTTGGTCAGATCGCTGGCCTGCCCCATGACGTTGCCCATGGTGCTGTCGATTTCGAATGCGCTCCGATAATGCTGCATGGCCCGATCCAAATCTTCTCTCTCCTGATAGATCAGGCCCACATTCACCAGGACGCTGGCCTCGTCCTTCTTGTCGCCCGCCCTCTGGAAAAGCAGCAGTGCTTGCTGATGCAAGGCCAGGGCGCTGTCCAGCATGCCCCTGGATCTGTACGCCAGAGCCAGGTTATTCATCTGAGCCGCCTCGGCCAAGAGTCCCATTTCGGTGGTTGGAATCTCAAGTGACTTCTGATGATAAAATGATGCGCTGTCCGCATTGCCCTGGGTCTGATATATGAACCCTATGTTGGCCAGCGTATTCTTCTCACCCTGCTTATCGCCCAGCTGCCTGAAGAGCCTCAGCAAATCGAAATACGACTCCAGGGCACCTTCTGGCTCGTCGGCCAGCCTGTGAGCCAGGGCCAGATTGGAATAGATCACCATCAGAGCGGTGTCGTTTTCTGCTTCCCTGCCCATTCTCTCTCCCTGGTAATAGTAGTTGATCGCCGCATTGTACTCCTTCAGATGTGCTTCGCAGTTGCCCATGGCTACGAAAAAGGGGAGCCTCTCTTCATCCGATAGCTCGAGATCCAACGCCTGTTCGAAGACGCCCAAGGCTTCGGAGTATTGCTGGTTGGCTCTGTGCGTCTGTCCCTGCTCAAGATAGAACTGCACCTGGGGTTTATCTATCTCAGCCAGCACTCCTGTGTAATCCTGAAGCTCGGACAGCAGTTGGGCTTCCCTGGTCTGCGCCGCGGGCGGGGCTTCCCCGGCGGGCTCTTCGATCGCCGCCTTCCTGGCAAGCTGGGTATCAACCACCACCAGAACCACGATGATCAGCAGTAGAATCACCGACTCCTTGACCACCAAGCCGCGGCGTCTTTTGCGACGCAAATCCATTGAGATCTTTATCACGCTCAAGATGAAAATCAAGACCACCAAGATCAGCAATACTGTAGACCACATATGCCTCTCCTTAAGGATGCGGATGGCTTCCGGAAGTTACCTCCAACTAGTCCGCACCAAACCAAGTACGGAAGACCCGTGGGATCTGCAAGAGATTTCCGTCACCCCGACTCGAACCACAAGCTTCGGGGATTTCTCGTGCGATGCCCCGGGGTCCGCTACGACTGGAACAGTCCTCGGGGGGAACAACTCATCTTCTCCGTGCTTTCGAATCCCCGTTACAGCTGTAAATCGCGTTTGTAGTCGAAAGAAGAATCCTCCGGCGGAAACTCGCCTGACCTGCTATCGAGTCAAAAGCTGCCTCTTTGTTCTCCTCGGGCAATCTTCTGAAGCGCTTGGCCCAGCATGTTGAGCGCTTCTGAGGCGCTCTTGGTGAAGATGACCGTACGCATCCTTGAATCAGCACCGACGAAATGTGTCGCGACTTGGCGGGCCTGGTCATGTACCGTAAAGGGGAGCATCGAGTTAAACCTGGAGACCCGGTGGAAGCTGGAATACCGGTTCATAAACCGATCGATCCTGTCCAGCCCCGGCTTCAGGCAGGGCCTGCTGGCCGCGTTGTCCAGACTCACGTACCTCCTCATAGACCCGTCCGGAAGCGGCACCTTCGTGTTCAATCCCACGATCTGGTTTCTATGTCTCTCCAAGGCCGTTTCTGCCTTTTCGGATGCTCTGACCGCGGCCATCTCTCCATCCCGAATGATTTCACGCCTCAAGGCAAAATAAATCACCCCTGGCCTTTGTCAAGCGAAAAGTCCGTTTGATCAAGCACTTGCTCAGATGCGATCCGGCAGATGAGATTGTCAAAACAAGTCACCTGGGGCTTCGTATACAACAATGAACCCATAGCAAGGCAAAGCGGAGGACCTGTCATGTTCGGTAAGAAAAAAGAGAAGAAAAAGAAAGCCAAGAAATCAGCCTTTTCCGTGGCAAGGGAATATCTGGAGTCTTTGGTCATAGCCCTGATCTTTGCACTGATAGTCAAGTGCTCCGTGGTCGAAGCTTACAAGATTCCGTCGGGCTCTATGGAGGATACCCTGCTCATCGGCGATTTCCTCTTGGCCAACAAGTTCATTTACGGTGCCAAGGTGCCTCTTTTGCCGGTTCATCTTCCCGCAATAAGGGAGCCCAAGGCCGGTGACATCGTGATCTTCAAGTATCCCCGTGATCCCAGCGTGAACTACATCAAACGATGTGTGGCAGTGGAAGGTCAGACCGTTGAGATCAAAGACAAGGTAGTCTACATCGACGGAGAAAAGATCCTTGATCCTGCCCTGGCAAAGTACACTGACAAGAACCCCAACTCGTCCAAGCGGGACGTTAGAGACAATTTCGGGCCATACAAGGTACCCAAGGGACACCTTTTCGTTATGGGCGATAACCGGGATAACAGTGCCGATTCCAGGTACTGGGGCCCCCTTCCCAGAGAATTGGTTTTGGGCAAAGCGATGATCATTCACTGGTCCTGGGCCCAGGATCCTGATGCACCCGTGGTCACCGGACATGACCCTTTATCCATACCCAAGAACATCGGTTACAACATACTGCACTTTCCCAACCGGGTCAGGTGGAATAGACTTCTCACCACCATAAGGTAGCTGCCAGCAGGATGTGAAATAGAAAAAGTCGGGGATTTGGAGCCTCCCAGATCCCCTTTTTTGTTTGTGCCGCCCGACGTCTATGCGTCTTACCCGGACAGGCCTTTCTCATTTCTCTTGACTCTTTCGGGGGCCTGTCATATTTTGACCGGGAGTGGCTGGCGGGAAAAACTCTTTAGCTCGGCAATGATGATGATCTCCTTGGAAGCCAGAAGCCTGGGGAAATGGTTCGGCAGAAGAAAGGTGTTTGACGGAATAAACTTCGTGTTGCGCGACCGGGGCTCGCTGGCGGTAACGGGCAGGAACGGCTCCGGAAAAACCACCTTGCTAAGAATCCTGTGCGGACTTCTGGGGCCGAGCCGCGGAGAGGTTCTGATCAGGCGTGATGGGCGAAAGCTTGAGGGAGACGAGAGAAGAAATCTGATGGGGCTGGTTATGCCTGACCTGAACCTTTATGGTGAGTTGACCGCAATGGAGAATCTCTTTTTTCTTTCCCGTATCCGGGGTTGGAATCTGAGCAGGGGAGCACTCGGAGAGAAAATAGTCCAGGTGGGGCTTCGGAACAGAGAAAGAGATCTGGTTTCTTCCTTCTCCTCCGGGATGAAACAAAGACTAAAATTAGCATTCGCTCTGCTTGGTAATCCCAAGATCCTGATACTGGACGAACCCACCGTGAACCTGGACGAAGAAGGGCTATCGCTGGTGGAGCGCCTGATCGATTCGCACAAGAAACGCGGAATGGTGATCATAGCAACCAACGAGAAATCGGACACAAGACATGCAGAGCAGACCATCCACCTGGCTTAGCAGGTCAGCCTGGTTGTTGGCGAAAGAGGTGAAATCGGAATTCCGCAACCGTTATGCACTGAATGCCATCCTCATGTTCGCCCTTACCACCCTGGCCGTCACCAGTTTCTCCGTCGGGGCTTTCGGTCTGAGCCCTCGCATCGTTTCTTCCCTGTTCTGGCTGGTGATATTCTTCTCCTCCATGTCGGGATTGAGCCAGGTCTTCGTCAAGGAGGAGGAGAGCGGCACCGGGAACTTATTGAGACTGGTAGCTACTCCCGACACCGTTCTGTTGGGGAAGCTGCTGTTCAATCTGTTTCTGCTGCTGATCCTGGAGATCATCATCGTCCCCTTGTTCATAGTCTGGATGAATCTATCCGTCCTGAATTTTTGGCTTTTCCTGTCGGTTCTGGTTTTGGGAAGCCTGGGCCTGGTTTGTGCCACCACCATCATGGCGGCCATAGTATCCAAGGCTCGTGCCAAGGGCGCGCTGTTTGCGGTCCTGTCCTTTCCCATCCTTCTGCCGCTTCTGATCGCCGCCATAGACGGAACCAGATTATCGGTGGAAGGAGCGGTCTTCTCTGCCGGCTGGTCGGATTTGAGGCTGCTTATATCGTACCTGGTGGTGATGTTTTTCGCGTCCGTTTTGCTGTTCGATTTCGTATGGAGCGAGTAAGACCCCACAAGCAGGTTAGCTGAAATGATCTTTAGGGTGCTGTTAGGGATCTGGCTGTGCGCGGTGATCGCCGCCGCATTCCTTCTGCCGCCTCCCCAGTCGCAGCTGGGTGAGGCATCCAGGATTTTCTTCTTTCACGTTCCCGTGGCCTGGATTGCAGTTTTGGCGTTCTTTCTCGCCTTCCTCTTCAGTATCCGTTATCTGGCAAGCAAAGACTTAGGTTATGATATGAAAGCTACCCTGTCTTGTCGCCTGGGTCTGTTGTTCGTAATACTGGCCACCCTTTCGGGCTCCGTTTTTGCCAAATCCACCTGGGGATCCTTCTGGAATTGGGACCCCAGGGAGACTTCCATCTTCATCCTGCTTTTAATCTACGGGGCTTACTTCGCACTTAGGTCTGCCGTGGAGTCAGGGGAGAGAAAAGCCGCCCTTTCGAGCGTCTACGCTGTTATGGCATTCCTCACCGTGCCTTTCCTGGTGTTTGTCGTGCCCAGGGCCTACCAGTCGCTCCATCCCACGGATTCTGTGATCGACGCAAGGCTCAGAATGCAGATGTCTCCGCCGGTTCTGATCACGTTTTTGGCCTCGCTTGTCGGATTCACTTTGCTCTTCTTCTGGATGTTCAAGTTGGAACAGAGAATCGGCAGGATATCAAGCACATCGACGGAGGAATGAAGTTGTCTTCAAACGTTATGACAATGATCGTCACGCTTATCATCTGGATCGGTGTTTTCCTTTATCTTCTAAGGCTGGACAGAAAGGTTGCCGACCTTGAGAGGAAAACGGAAAACCGCTGAGAGGTCTGGGCTCAGAGGGACCGCTTGCTCCGGCTAAAGCCGGGCACGCCAGATGTCATAGCTCTTCTCGTCAAAAAGAACAAACCGGACTTCCTCAAGATATTCTGCTTTCGTTGAGAAAGCCTTGACCACGGCAAGCATTATCCGGGCACACTCCTCGACCGGGAATCCCCCCACGCCCGTGCCGAATGCGGGAAAGGCAATCGATCCGATCTTGAGCTCTGCGGCCCTTTCCAGACTATTGAGCGTGGCCTGTCTTATATATTCTTTGTTGGTGACCAGATCTTGTCCCATAACCGCGGCATGAATCACGTATTTTGCTGTCAATTTTCCCGCTCTGGTGATGACCGCCTCACCGATCGGAATGGGGCCCTTGCTCATTGCTTCCCTCTCGATCTCGGTCCCCCCTTTTCTCTTGATGGCTCCGGCCACGCCCGCTCCCATCCACAGGTGGTCGTTGGCCGCATTCACGATGGCGTCCACGTCTTGCTCGGTTATGTCACCTTGGATCACCTGGACTTTTATCTTTCCCCACTGTCTCTCCATAGTTCACTCCGGGAAATCTTGTTGCAACCAGCCGATGGACGACGATGATGATAACGGCGCAGGCGACGCCCAGTATTATGCCGGCCACCACGTCAAAGGGATAGTGAACACCTACATACACGCGCGAGTAGGCCACGATTGCCGCGATGCCGAGCAACACCAGCTTCAACCTGGGATAGACGAAGGAGAGGATGCTCATTGCCGCAAACATGTTGGTCGCGTGAGAGGAAGGAAACGAGAAGGCCCTGGTGCAGCCCACCAGCAGATGCACGGTCTCCAGGACGTTA
>CAYFQZ010000280.1:0-5020 GCA_964345305.1 uncultured Ignavibacteria bacterium
CTATCGAAGAGTCACAGGCGGGAAGCCATAAATGTGCTGAGTTTTGGCGACCCGGTTGAAACAAACCTGAAACAAATCGGGGATGTGCAACTGTAAGCTGTTGGAAATGAAGGAATAAAAAAAGCGGGAGACGGGGCTCGAACCCGCGACCAACAGCTTGGAAGGCTGTGACTCTACCAGCTGAGTTACTCCCGCACGATCAGATGATAGTTCTCAGTTCATGGTTCGTAGTGCACCCCTTTCTCCGTCTTGGTCTTACCGTGGGCTATGAACTGCGAACATTGAACCGAAAAAAATGGAGAGGGAAGGATTCGAACCTTCGAAGGCATCAGCCGACAGATTTACAGTCTGTTCCCTTTGGCCACTTGGGTACCTCTCCAAACTCCGAAAAAACTCAAGTCATCTTGTCAGAGAATCCCCAGACAAGTCAATCGGCTTGTCTTTGCGGTAACTGAACCTGCACTCTGCGTTTCTTCACTCTCTTAATACGCGCCCTTCGACTTTTTGTGAATATATTAAATTGGAGATAAAAGGCAAGAGGAATCTCCGTGAATATCCGCAATCCCAAATCGAAAGGTCTTGCTGCAGCGCGAAAAAGAATTATCTTCAAAGGCAGTAGAGCGGGGGCCGAGACGCACAATTTGCGCGAGAGAGAGGAAATGGATCGATTTGCCAACGTAGCCGTTGAGGCCGCACTGGCGGCGGGAGACATACTTGCCGCTCACTCGGGAAGAGTCGAAAACGTGGGATACAAAGACGAGGTGAATCTGGTCACGGAAGTAGATTACCTCTCCGAGCAAACCATCGTAAAGATAATCAAAAGCGCCTTCCCGGATCACGGCATCCTGACCGAGGAGAGCGGGGCCGAGAACTCGCAGTCGCCGTATAAATGGGTGATCGATCCTCTGGACGGGACCACCAACTACGCTCACGATTATCCGTGCTACTGCGTATCCATTGCGTTGGAAAAGGAAGGCCAAATCATCCTGGGTGTAGTCTACAATCCGAACTTGGATGAGCTTTTCGTGGCAGAGAAGGGCAGCGGAGCTTTTCTGTCAAGAGGCACGGAGTCGGAGCAAGGCAGGCGAAGGATTTCTGTTTCGCAGGCGACCGAGCTGTCACAGAGTCTGCTGGCCACCGGATTCCCCTATGACATAAGAACAAGCAAAGTCGACAACCTGAATCATTTCACCAACTTTTACAAGCGGGCGCAAGCCATAAGACGCGCTGGTTCGGCTGCACTGGATTTGTGCTACTTGGCCATGGGAAGATTCGATGGGTTTTGGGAGCTGAAGCTTTCCCCTTGGGATACTGCTGCGGGAAGTCTGTTGGTAACGGAGGCAGGCGGCCGAGTCACGGATTTCTCCGGCGGACCATTCAATATATATATGAAAGAAATACTGGCCACCAACGGCAAGATCCACCAGCAGATGATAGAGGTTCTGAAGACGGGCTAGCAGAAAGAAAGCGGTGGCGGGTGGCTCACAGCTCTGCTACGGGAGAGTGCCGCAGGTTATTCCACCCTCCCTTTGATTCCTTTACGTTGAGGAAGGGAAAAGGGATCTCCTCTCCCTTGACGGGTGTACAGACCGAGGACATAGGTAACACATGTTCGGAGACATAGTCGGTAGGTCAGGTGCCCTGCGCACCTGACAAATAGAAGTGTCAGAGCCCGCCACCGCCCTTAGTCGGGCCCGTATGGGCGTCTGGGCGTTCAATCCGTTGACAGCTTCTGATGCTTGTACATCCCCGGCGACCTGATGCAGCGCGCGAAAATAGAAAAGCGATGACTTCCCCGCACGTTCGGGGCCGCCATCGCTTTCACCAACCTATATCTGACCCGATCAGGTACCGGTTTCCTTTTTCTGCTCCTCCTCCGAGGAAACCTTTTCTTTGCTCTCGGATGATTCATCGGTCGGAACCGATAAGGTTTTGTCCTCGGACAGAGGATCACCAGACTCGGGCTCTTTCTTCTCTTCTGAGGTATCCTGCGGCGGGGTTGTCGGCTCTGTCGAAGGCTTCTCCTCGGCCTCCGCCTGTGGCTTCTCTTCCGGGGCCTCCGGTCGTTTCTCCTCGGTCTCTTCGAAAGCCGGCTTCTCCTCGGTTGGCTCTGCTGGGGCAGCGGGTTTTTCCGCTTTAGATTCCGGAGCCTTCCCCTCTCTCTTCTCAGCAGGCTCCAGCTTCGGCCTTTCCTCCACTATCTCTTCCACTTTCTGGGTCTTGGTAGGATGCCTGGCCAGGAAAGCATCGAGCTCCTTCTTTTCCCTGCCCCGGTAGTACGCTTCAACGGAGAGGACGATCTTCTTGCCTTGCGAGTCGAATTCTATCACCTTCAAGGGCAGCTCGTCTCCTTCATTGAAAGCGTCAGCGGGTTTTGAAATCTCGGTCTTTCCCAGGTGCAGTGTGGGGACAAACCCTTCCACGCCCTCTCCCAGATCTACGACAACTCCACGATCCAGCAGACGTAGTATCTTACCGGTGGTCTCCTTGCCCAACCCGTATTTCTTGTAAAGTGCAGGCCAGGGATCCGGGGTGAGCTGCTTGTAACCCAAAGAGATTCGGCGATTCTCTCTGTCCACGTTCAGAACCATCACCTCCGCCTTCTCCCCTTTCTTCATCACCTCGGAGGGATGCTGAATTCTCTTGGTCCATGACAAATCGGAGATGTGAACCAGCCCGTCTATTCCCTGCTCAAGCTCTATGAATGCACCGAAGGCGGTAAGGTTCCTCACCCGCCCGGTCACCCGCGTGCCGGACCTGTATTTCTGCTCGATGTTCTCCCATGGATCCGGTTCCAGCTGCTTGATTCCCAGCGAGATTTTCTCATTATCCTTGTCCACGGACAGCACCTTTGCCTCGACCATATCTCCGATGGCCATCAACCTGGAAGGATGCTTTATGTGCTGCGTCCACGACATCTCCGAGATATGGATCAGACCTTCAACACCCTTTTCCAACTCAACGAAGGCACCATAGTCGGTGATTGAGACTACCTTTCCCTTGATTTTCTTCCCCAGCGGGTATCTCTGCTCAATATTCTCCCACGGGTAGGGAGTCAGTTGCTTCAGCCCCAGCGATATCCTGCCGGTGTTATTGTCGAAATCGACGATCTTGACGTTGATCTTGTCTCCAAGGGCGACCAGTTCGCTGGGGTGACTGATCCTGCCCCACGACATGTCGGTTATGTGAAGCAAGCCGTCGACGCCGCCCAGATCGATGAACACCCCGAAATCGGTGATGTTCTTTACTATTCCGTCTCTGACCTGTCCGGGCTCGATTTCCTTCAGAAGCCTCTCCCGCTGCTTCTTTCTTTCCTCCTCCAGGACCGCTCTTCGGGAGACCACAATGTTTCGGCGTGCCTTGTTCAGTTTAATAACCCTGAACTCCATCAACTCGCCGATAAGCGCATCGAAATCCGGAACCTGCCGAAGAGCTATCTGCGACCCGGGTAGAAAAGCGTCTACCCCCATCAGATCCACCACCATGCCGCCTTTTATCCTTCTCAAGATTTTCCCCTCGATCAATTCTCCCTTGTCGTGCGCGTCCTTCACCCTTCCCCAGACTCTCACGAAATCGGCCTTTTGCTTGGACAGCACCAGCTGTCCGTCCTGGTCCTCGATGGCGTCCAAGTAGACCTCGATATCATCTCCCACCTTGACGTTGACCGGTTCCGGGAATTCGGTGATGGGAATGATCCCTTCCGACTTGAAGCCCACGTCCACGATCACGTCTTCCTTGGTGACTCCCATCACCTTACCCTTGACGATTTCGCCCTCCTGAATGTCGCAGAGCGTGGGTTCATACATATTGAGGAACCGCTCGAATTCGTCAGCGGAATATTCCTTCTCCGCTGCCTGCGCCACGGTCCAAGCAGAAACCGCGGAGGGCTTTTGCTCGACCACTTCGGCCGACGGCTTTTCCGGTCTTTTCGCTTCTGCCTTCTTTGCCGCAGCTGGCTTCTTCCTGGCCGCAGCACCCTCCTTCTTGGCAGTCGGCCTCCTCCTTATCGTCGTCTTCTTCGTGGTAGTGGCTCTCTTACTTTCCGCCGCGGCCTTTTCGGCCGGCCTCTTCTTCTCACCTCCTTTTTTGACAGTCCTGCCCGCTCTGCCTTCACCAGCCTTGGAAGCAGAGGCGGCTTTTGATTTTTTCTCCTCAACCATTAAACTGATCCTCCTTTATACTGAATTTCCCCACAAGGGGATATTTTTCATATACGTATCAATCAAATGTTTTTATGCGCCGAACCACCTCTTTTATCAGCCAGTCGGGAGTAGAAGTGCCGCCGGTGACCCCCACCGACTTTTTGTTCTTGAACCAGGCCCTTCGGAGCCCTCGTGCGGTCTCGACATGGTGAGTGGGAGTTCCCAGCTTGCGACACAGTCTGGCCAGGCGAGTGGTGTTGGCCGAGTTGCGTCCCCCCACCACGATCATCATATCCACCCTGCCCGCCATTCTGCGCGTGGCCCTCTGAGCTTTTGCAGTGGCCTCGCAAATGGTATTGCAGACCTTCAGCTCGTCGGCGTTCTGCACCAAAGCGCCCACAACCTGCTTCAAGGCATCGATATTGAGGGTGGTCTGAGCCACGACTCCCAATTTGACAAAGTGCGGCAGAGTCTCTTTCATCCTGCTATGGTTTATCACAATCGCCGAGTCGTCGACGTACCCTACGATTCCCTTAACCTCAGGATGTCGAGCTTCTCCAACCACCGCCACCTGGTATCCCTCCTCGTGAAGAAGCTTTGCCATTCTCTGAGCCTTCTTAACGAAAGGACAGGTGGCGTCTACTATCCGAATTCCCAGGGTCTCAATCTGCTTCATTATCTTAGGATGAATACCATGCGACCGGATTATGAGAGTACCTTTCTTGATCGCCTGCAGGTTCTTTGCTACCTGCACCCCTTTCTTCCTCAAATCCTCGACCACCTGCGGGTTGTGGATCAACGGGCCTAGGGTGTATGCCTTACCGTTCTTGCTGTTGGCCGCCTCGAACGCCAGCTTGATGGCCCGTTTGACTCCAAAG
>CAYFQZ010000281.1:0-17417 GCA_964345305.1 uncultured Ignavibacteria bacterium
AACGTACGAGTCATGATTGTCGATCGCAACAAGCACTATCCCAACGAGCTGCTTATCGCCATGAATAAGGAGAACGTGCAAGTGCACGACGTTTATCACCTGGATTTGACCTCGGGCGAGCTGGAGTTGGTGGCCCGAAACCCCGGGAACATAGTTGGTTGGGCGACTGACGCCGATTTCAAAGTGCGAGGGGCACTGGCCGCCGCGCCTGAAGGCGGATTTGATATGCTGCTTCGGGAAAGCCAGGAGGCCAGCTGGGACAAGTTCATCACCTGGGGTCCGGACGACGTGATGACCAGCGGCCCTATCAGTTTTACCAAAGGTGGCGATTCCCTGTATCTGATCGATTCCAGAAACGCCAACGCAGGACGCTTAACCAAGACTGAAATAGCTGGCAAGGATTTCCAAGTGATAGCTGAAGACCCGCAATATGATGTGAGTGAGGTCATGATCCATCCGGATAGGTACGAGGTGCAGGCCGTCGCCTTTACCAAGGCCAGAACCGAGTGGCAGGTGCTGGATGAATCGATCACGGATGATTTCAAGGCGCTGGCAAAGCTGGATGCGGGAGACTATCGCGTTCGTAACCGGGACGATGCCGATAAGACCTGGCTGGTAGCTTTCGAGAAGGACGACGGACCGATTGCCTATTGGGCCTATGACCGGGAGACTAAGAAAGGGACGTTTCTGTTCCATCACCGGCCGGTTTTGAACGATTATGACCTGGCTCCGATGGAGCCGATATCTTTCAAGTCGCGGGATGGATTGACAATCCATGGTTATATCACCTATCCGGTTGGGAAGGGCAAGACTAACCTGCCGATGGTCCTGAATGTTCACGGGGGACCCTATTACCGGGACACCTGGGGCTATTTTCCCGAAGTTCAGTGGTTCGCCAACCGAGGCTATGTCTGCCTGCAGGTGAACTTCCGTGGCTCGACCGGATATGGCAAGGATTTCGTGAATGCCGCGACCAAGGAATGGGCCGGCAAGATGCATGACGATCTGGTGGACGCGGTAAACTGGGCCATCGAACAGGGAATTGCCGATCCTGAGAAGATCGCCATATACGGCGGCTCCTACGGCGGTTATGCGGCATTGGTAGGAGCCACGTTCACGCCGGATCTTTTCTGCTGCGCTGTGGACATCGTCGGTCCCAGCAACCTCCTGACCTGGATTACGTCCATTCCGCCTTACTGGGAGGTCATGAGGTCGCTCTTGAATGAGCGAATTGGCGATCCCGAGACCGAAGAAGAATTCTTGAAGTCGCGCTCTCCGCTATTCAAGGTTGACCAGATAAAGATCCCGATGTTGATCGCTCAGGGCGCCAACGATCCGCGGGTCCCCAAGGCTGAATCCGAACAGATAGTCGAAGCGCTGAAGGATAAAGGCATCGATTACGAATACATGCTGTTCGAGGACGAGGGGCACGGATTTGCCAAGCCAGAAAACCGGTTGAAGTTCTACGGCGCTGCCGAGAAGTTTCTGGCAAAGCATTTGGGAGGACGGTACCAGGAGGCGGCGGAATAGAGTTCTGGTGGGCAGACAGAAAACAAAAAGGGCTACGGAAGCGGCTCTTCATTGCCGGAGAGCCGCTTGTTGCATGTGAAGAGTCAGGAGCTTAGCAATGCCCCCAGTTGTTGGATTGCGAAAATTTCCGCCTTGATTTTTCTGACAATATGTGGTATTAGATGAATGTTCGGCACTTCCGCGGTCAATACTTAACGGTGACCGATTGGGATTTGGGCGCATGGCCAAGCAGTTGCTCAGAAGAAGTCTTTTCTGGAGGGACAGATTATGGGAAGGAGAGCGTTAGAACCTGAAACTGCGATTTTTCCGCTGCCGGCGGTAATGGTGAGCTGTCAGTGCAAGAACGAGAGGCCGAACATCATCACCCTTGCCTGGGTGGGGGTGGTTTGTTCCGAGCCCCCCATGATAGGAATCGCCATAAGGAACAACCGCTTCTCGTACGATATCATCAAGAAATCGGGAAAATTCGTGGTGAACGTCCCAGGGCGTGAGCAGCTCAAGGCAACCGATTTTTGCGGCACGCACTCGGGAAAGGACACTGACAAATTCGCCGAAGCAAAGCTCACCGCTGTGCCGTGCGGGAAGACCGGCGCCCCACTGATCAAGGAATGTCCGGTCAATCTGGAATGCGTGGTAAGAGAGATACTGGAGCTGGGTTCTCACAGTTTGTTTATCGGCGAGATCGTGGCAACTCACATCGACACAGAATACCTCAACGAGAAAGGCCAGCCGGATGTGGAGAAGATGAAGCTCTTCTGTTATTGTCCCAAAGCTCACCAGTACCGGGCCATAGGTGATGTGTTGGCCCTGTATGGGCATGCCTGAGGATGCTACAGAAAGGAGGTAGACGTAGTTGCCCGATTTGTCGGGCTCCAAACCGCCCCATAAATGGGGCAACCACGTGGACGCAAGCGAACTTAGCCCCATAAATGGGGCAACTACGCAGACGCAAGCGACCTTCGCACCGTGAATGGGGCAACCACAGAAACTCGCTCGAACTCAGTTCGAAGGTATAAACCGGAAGGTTCATACCGAAAGGCGAAGGAAATAAGAATCGAGATGCTTCGCTACGCTCAGCATGACACAGAAAAGGCGAGAAAAGTACTTTCCCCCTCACCCTGATCCTCTCCCCTCGGGGAGATAGAAAAGCAAGTCAAGGGAAAACGATTTGGACGATTTTGAGTTTCGACTGGTAAAAAGGGACAAGAGCTCAAATGCCAGAGCAGGAGTCATAAGGACTCCGCACGGAGAGGTGAATACTCCCGTCTTCATGCCGGTGGGGACGCAGGCGACGGTCAAGACCCTTTCCAACGAGGATTTGAGGGACCTGGGTGCGGAGATCATCCTGGGTAATACTTATCATCTGTACCTCAGGCCCGGCCATGAGCTGGTAAAAAGAGCAGGCGGGCTGCACAGGTTCATGGGCTGGGAGAGACCGATCCTGACTGATAGCGGCGGGTTCCAGGTATTCAGCCTGAATTCACTGACCAAAACCACAGAGGAGGGGGTGAGATTTCAATCCCATCTGGATGGCTCGTACCATCTATTCACGCCGGAGAAGGTCATCGAGATTCAGCAGGCGCTGGGAGCTGACATAATAATGGTGCTGGATGAGCCTGTCCTGTATCCCTGCTCGCAGGAACAGGCTAGCAGGGCGAATAAGCTGACGCTGAACTGGGCCGCAAGATGTCTGCAAGCGCATAACGAGTTGAAACACAAAGAGTCCAAACAGGGGCAGGCTTTGTTTGGTATTATTCAAGGTGGTACCTATCCGGAGCTGAGAGAGACTTCGGCTGAGGCTCTGCTAAAGCTGGATTTTCCCGGATATGCCATAGGCGGTCTTTCATTGGGAGAACCGAGGACCACCACGTGGGAGATGGTCGATTTGTGCATCCAATATGTCCCGGAGACCAAGGCCCGATACCTGATGGGGGTGGGGACCCCCGAGGAAATGGTCGAAGCGATCTCCCGCGGTGTGGACATGTTCGACTGCGTCCTGCCAACCAGAAACGCCAGAAATGCGAGTCTGTTCACCAAATTCGGCAAGCTGATAATAAAAAACTCCCAATACGCAGAGGATTTTTCGCCCATTGATTCGGAATGTAGTTGCTCCACGTGCAGGAATTACACCCGGGCCTATCTCAGACACCTGTTCAACACCGGGGAGGTCAGCGCGCTGAGGCTTGCCACAATTCACAGCCTTCATTATTATATGGACTTGATGAAAACGGCAAGAGAGGCTATATTGCAGGATCGATTCCCGGACTGGAAGGCGGAATTTTCGAGCAGGTATCAGTCGAAGGAAAAAGGCGAAGGAAACGACTAAAGATAACCCAAACGGAGAGGGGAGATGATAGAATTCAAAAGGTCAATCGGCAGGCCGACTTCATCCGAAAGGCCGGGCCTGCACAGGAGAGTTCTCGTATTTGTGCCCATCCTGGTGTCAGCCATAGCTGCGGCAGGAGCTGCTCATGCCATGGCAACCGGTGGCGGCAGCCAGCAGGGCGGAGGGCTGGCTGCGTTTCTGCCTCTCATTCTGATCGTTGTGATATTCTATTTCCTCTTGATCAGACCCCAGACCAAGAGGCAGAGAGAGCACAAGATGATGCTCACCACCCTGCGGAAAGGAGACAAGGTGGTAACCAACAGCGGGATGTTTGGTACCATCGTGGGTATGGACGACAAGGAAAACAAGGTGGTGTTGAAGGTGGCGGAAGGCGTCAAGATCGAGTTCCTGAAAAGCTCCATCGCCGGAAGAGTGGGAGCCGAGGATTAGGACTCGCCCCGTCGGCCTGAGAACAATATCTCACTGTACGTTTTGACCAGGGAATTCAAGAGGAGAAGATGGCTGTATTACCTATAAGGATATATGGCGACTCGGTTTTGCGCAAGCGGGCCAAAGAGATCGCCAGGGTGGACGAGAAAATACGCCGGCTGGCCTTCGAGATGCTGGGCACGCTCAAGGACGCCTCCGGCATGGGCTTGGCCGCCAACCAGGTGGGGGAACCGGTGAGATTGTTCGTGATCGACCGCTCGCTTTTTCAGGCAGACGACTCGCCTCTGATCATGATCAATCCGGAGATTGTGGAGGTGTGCGGCGAGCAGACTGAAGAGGAAGGATGTCTTTCCCTGCCGGGCACGTATGCCGAAGTAATCAGACCTTTAAAGATTAAGATCAAGGGAATCGATCTCGACGAGAGGGAGTTCATGACGGAAGCGGAGGGCCTTCTCAGCCGGGTGCTGGCGCATGAAATCGATCACTTAAACGGCGTCCTTTTCATCGACCACTTGAGTTCCATCAAAAGAAAGCTACTGTCCCGTAAGCTGAAGAAGCTTTCTGCCAGGTAGCCTTAATCCTGAAGACAATCTCAAAGAGGCTTATGCGAATCGTCTTTATGGGGACCCCAGATTTTGCCATTCCCAGCCTAAAGCAGTTGATCCAGAGCGGCCACGAGATAGTCGGAGTGGTCACCGTTCCGGACAAACCCAGAGGCAGGGGGCAGAAGCTGGCAGAATCGGCAGTTAAACGATTCGCCCGAGAGCAGTCCCTGAATACCCTGACCCCGGCCAATCTTAAGGACCAAACGTTCGTTAGGGAGCTGAAAGAGCTGGAGCCTGACCTGATAGTGGTGGTGGCCTTTCGCATACTGCCGGAGGTGGTCTTCTCGTTGCCGCCCCTGGGGACCATAAATCTCCACGCCTCGCTTCTTCCCAAATACCGAGGTGCGGCACCGATCAACTGGGCCATTATGAACGGTGAAACCAAGACCGGTTTGACCACCTTCTACATCAGAAAGAAGGTGGATACCGGAGACGTGATACTGCAGAGAGAAATGGATATCGGCCCGGAGGAGACCTTCGGGGACCTGCACGACCGGATGGCCGGGCTGGGAGCGGGCCTTCTGACGGAGACGGTAGAGCTCATCGAAAAGGGAGAGATAAGACCGTCAAAGCAGGATGATGCTTTGGCAACGGCGGCGCCCAAGATTACACCGGAGCACTGCCGCATAGATTGGTCCAGGTCGGCTGTCGATATCAAGAACCAGATCCGGGGGCTGTCACCCTCTCCCGGGGCGTTCACCTCTTTCCGGGGAAAGAACCTCAAGATATTCAAGGCCGAGGCAATGGAAGGGAAGTCCGCCCAAGAGGAATTCGGAAGCATGGTGCAGCCGGAAATAAAGGAGAACATCTGGGTGGTGACGGGAAAGGGCATCCTGAGCCTGCTTGAGGTCCAGCCGGAAGGCAAACGAAGAATGAAAGTTGAGGAGTTGGTCCGGGGATACCGCATCGGCTCCGGCGAGCGGTTTGGCTGAATATCTCCCGGCGAAGACCAGGCGTCACCCTGCCCTGATCGACCGAGAAAGAGGGCACATGTTCGCCTGATGGGTAGGTGAGACGTGAACGATGAGCGGTTAGGACGGAATCGAGACATGATTGACATGGCAGACGGAGCAGGAACAAGGGGCAAGTGGGTTTTTCTGGGCTTGTCCATCTTAAGCCTGGTGGTGCTTATAATCCTCGGCCTGTTCTTGTGGTATTTGGTGTCCCCGCGGGTCAACGCCATGAGCCCGTTTTTGAGTCTGGCGACAAAGGTCGTGGGGATCCTGTTTCTTGTGACGGTGTCGGGAGGGCTGTTTTTGATCGTCCTCTCCTCGGCGCTGGAGAGGGACTTCTTGTTTCCTCACGGGGAAAAGCAGATTACGCTGAAAGTGCTCTTTCCCATCAATCTGTTCTTGGGAAGCTTGTTCGGGCTCTCCAGGGATCAGGTAAGGGAATCGTTTGTTAAGGTCAACAACTCACTTTTCAGGGCCACAAGAAAAAGGATAAAGAGCCAGCGGCCATTGATCCTTCTGCCTCACTGCCTGCAGAATTTCGAGTGCCCCCACAAGATCATCGCCGACTATCAGAACTGCCGCCGCTGTGGAGAATGCCTGATCAGCGACATAATCCACCTGAAAGAGAAACGAGGCGTGGACATTTCCATTGCCACGGGCGGCACTTTGGCCCGTAAGGTGATAGTGGACAAGAGGCCCACGGTAATCGTGGCGGTTGCCTGCCAGCGGGATCTTTGCTCGGGCATCCAGGATGCCTATCCCATTCCGGTCTACGGCGTACTCAACCAGAGGCCGCAAGGTCCGTGCATGAATACCCGAGTCGATCTGGGCAAGCTGGATCAGGCGGTGCAATATGTATTAAACGGAGCTGAGGGATGCAAAAGGACATAATCATCAACGCGGCTGAATACGAGACCCGCCTGGCCATACTGGAGGATTCCAAACTGGTGGAACTTCTGGTGGAGCGGCCGGAGTCCGAGAGGATGGTGGGGGACATTTACAAAGCAGTGGTAAGAACCGTTCTGCCCGGAATGCAAGCGGCATTCCTTGATTTGGGTCTGGAGAAAAGCGCCTTCCTCCATTTCTCGGACATAGGCGATCCCAGAGGCCGGCTTGACCTTCTGTATGAGGCCGAATTTCTCGAAGACGAAGAGGAGGTCAAAAAAGAGAAGAAGCGTCCGGAGAGCATTCAGGATATTCTGAAAGAGGGGCAGGAGATCTTAGTGCAGATTACCAAGGAGCCCATCGCCAACAAGGGGCCCAGGGTCACCACCCAGATTTCGCTGCCCGGAAGATACGTGGTCTTGGTTCCGGGGGAGGATCACGTGGGGGTGTCCAGGAAGATCTACGATTGGGGCGAGAAGAAACGACTGAAAAGACTGGCCTACGAAACCAAACCGGACGGCTTTGGGTGCATTATCCGCACGGTGGCAGGAGGGAAGAGCAAGAGAGAGCTGAGATCGGACATCAAGCATCTGGCCGGGCTGTGGAAAAACAGCATCAAGCGGGCCGAGAGAAAGAAAGCGCCAGTCCTGCTTCACAAGGACCTGGGGATGATATACAGCGTCATGCGGGATGCGCTGACTCCGGATATCAACTCCGTGGTTTTGGACTTCAAGAAGGAGTACAAGAGAATTCTCTCTTATCTTAAGACCGTGGCCCGGGGTCTGCACTCAAAGGTCAAGCTTTATAATGGAGAGGTGCCCATCTTCGACGCATACGGCATCGAGCCGGAAATCGAGAAGATGCTGGACCGTAAGGTATGGGTCAAGAAAGGAGCCTACTTCGTCATCGATCAGACCGAGGCCATGGTTACCATAGACGTCAACACGGGAAGATTCGTGGGAAGAAGCACCCAGGAATCCACAGTACTCAAGACCAATCTGGAGGCGGCCAGGGAGATCGCCCGCCAGATCAGACTGCGGGACATAGGCGGGCTGATAATCGTGGATTTCATCGACATGGAATCGGCGGAGAACAGGAAGAAGGTTTTCGAGGAATTCAAGGCTGCATTCAGGCACGACCGTTCAAAAAACAGCATCCTGCCCATATCCGATTTCGGGCTGATCGAGATGACCAGAGAAAGGATCAGACCTTCCATACTGCACACCTTAAGCGAGATGTGTCCCTGCTGCGGCGGCATAGGAAGGCTCCTTTCCAAGCAGACGGTGGCCGCCAAGATTGAAAGGTGGTTCAAAAGAGCCAAGGTCGGCACGGCAAGTAAACGGTACCGTTTGACCGTTCATCCGGACGTGGCCCTACCCCTGGGCGACGGAAAGCCCAGCCGACTTCGCAAGCTCTCCAAGGCGCTGAGATTGGAGATCGAACTGACAAAGGATGAGGACTTGGCATTTGACCAGTTTCGGGTGTTCGATCTGGATGAGCAAATCGAGGTCACCGACATCTTCAGGGGGCGAAGGTAGTTTTTCCTTGACCTCCGACCCTACACCCATTACTATGAAGTTGGAACATCGAGCGGAAAGGATTGTAGATACTTAAGAGGCCGTGGAGATTCACTTGAGATAAGTTCACAGGAGGAGTTGCATGTATGCCGTCCTAGAGGCAGGAGGATTCCAGTTCAGCGTCAGAGAGGGCGATATTATCAGAACGCCGAAGCTTCAGCTTGAAGCGAAGCAAAAATTCGTTTTCGAGCGCGTGCTTTTCGTGGGCGGAGATCAACCTCAGGTGGGGTCTCCCTATGTTGAGGGAGCCAAGGTGGAGGCGGAGGTTCTCGGCTCCGGAAGAGGAGAGAAGGTCACGGTTTTCAAGAAGAAAAAACGGATCAAATACAGGAGGACCCGAGGGCACCGCCAGGATTATACCGAGTTAAGGATCGAGAAGATTCTTCCGCCCAAGTGATAGTTCGCAGGTCATATCCGCCGCTTAGGCTCCGGTCGTCACACCGGGGCAAAGAAAGGTTGATCAAGATGTTCAAAAAAGTCGTCTGGGGATTGCTCCTTTACGGAGTGGTCTTTCATCAGATCTGCTTTCCTGCCAGCATCAGCCAGATCGCAGTGGAAGGGAACAGAAGTGTGGATCAGTCCCTGATCGTGAACATGTCCGGGCTAACCGTGGGTTCGGAGCTCAGACCAAGCCTGATACAGGAGGCCATCAGGAGAATTTATGCCATGAGCCTCTTTTCCGACGTCCAGATAAGCGGAGAGGACTCGGAGGAAGGGGTGGGGCTGACCATTGTGGTCAGGGAGTTCCCCCGCCTCAGGGGAGTCGAGATATCGGGCAATAAGAAGATAAAGAAAGAGGAACTGGAGGAGAAGGCCGGTCTCTCCGCCGGCAAGGTGATAGCCCCTACCGACGTCAAGACGGCAGTGGATGGAATGAAGTCCCTTTACGACGAAAAAGGATACCTGTCCGCCCAGATCGAATCTCGGTTGACGGAAACGGAAATCCCCGGACAGGTGACTTTGAAACTGGACATCGACGAGGGCAAAAAAGTTAAAATAAAGAAGATCTACGTGGAGGGGACCCAGGCGTTCAAGCCCTCCAAGATCCGGAAGCAGATGAAAAACAAGGAGGACCGCTGGTGGCGAGGTGGGGAGTTCAAGCCGGAACAATACGAGGAGGACAAGGAAAAGATCATAGAGTTCTACCGCAAGGAAGGATACCTGGACGCTCAGATAGTCTCAGACTCCACCTGGTACGGCCCTGAGAAAAAGGAACTGTTCATTCGGATAGTGCTGACTGAAGGCCAAAGGTACAATTTCGGCACGGTAGCCTGGGAAGGAAACCAGGTTTTCCCGACAGAGAAACTAAAACAACTTACCAAGTTCAAAGAGGGAGACGTTTATTCTCAAGAGAAATACGATGAGACTCTGGGGGAGATCTACTCGCTGTACCAGGAAGAGGGTTACCTTTACTGCCAGGTGGAGGATAAAACCGCTACCCGGGGAAACGTGGTGAACATCAGCTACAACATCAGCGAAGGCGTGCCGGCAAACGTTCGCTACGTGAACATCCAGGGTAACACCAAGACCAAGGACAAGGTCATAAGACGGGAGCTCTCCATCCTGCCGGGGCAGAAATTCAGACGATCCGTTCTCATGCGCAGCCTGCGCGACGTGATGTACCTGGATTACTTCTCCAACGTGGAACCGGACTACGAGGTGCTGCCGGACGGTGACATTGATCTGATGATCAAGGTGGAGGAGAAACCGACCGGCCAGTTCATGTTCGGGGCGGGATACAGCGCCAGGGACAAGCTGGTGGGCAATATCGGAATCGGCATTCCAAATCTTTTCGGCAATGGCCAGCAGCTGAAACTTAACTGGGATTTTGGGAAAACAAGAAATTCGGTGGACTTCTCCTTCACCGAACCCTGGTTTAGAGACACACCCACCTCGGTGGGTTTTGATCTTTACAAGATCAACCGAAAGTGGACCGATGCCTACGCCGAAGAGAGGACGGGCGCAGGCCTGCGTCTAGGAAGAAGGCTTCGCTGGCCCGACAATTACTTCAGGGTGTACTGGCGGTACCGCTGGGAACAGGTCAGATATTATGACTTCACCTTGATTACGGTGAGGGATCCGGATACCGACGAGACGTCCCAGGTATACCATCCCCTTTCAGAGATAGACTGGCCCAGGAACACCGCCACCACCTCGTTTACCATCATGCGGGACTCGCGAGACCTGCCCCAGTTCGCGACCAGAGGTTCGGTCGTTTCCTGGAACACGGAGGTGGGGGCGGAGCTTTTGGGCGGTGATTTCTCCTATCACAAGCACATATTTGACGCCAGCTATTTTGTCAAGTTCCTGTGGAACATTGTGCTGGCCGCCCACATGAGGGGCGGGGTTCTGGACGGGAGAGACCGGGACTCAGGGGCGCTCTTCTGGGAACGCTTCGCTCCTGGAGGCACGGATCCGGACGGGATGATCCGGGGCTATTCCGATGGTTCCATCGGACCCAGAGATGCTCAGGGCCTGGAACTTCGAGGGAGAAGCGTGCTGGTTTACAACCTGGAACTGCAGTACCCTCTGGTGGAACAGCAGATGTACCTGTTGGCCTTTGCCGACGCCGGGAACGCATGGCTCAGCGGCAGTCAGATGAGACCCTTCGCCCTGGAGCACAAATCGGATCGCGATCTCTTCAGATCCATGGGCCTGGGGGTGAGGCTGCTGATCCCCGGAATGGGAGTGATCGGATTCGACTTCGGGTTCGGGTTCGACTATCCGGACAAAGGAGAATGGAAACCCCACTTCCAATTCGGAACCACCTTTTAGAACAAAGCAGCGGCCCAAAGACGGCCGCTCGAAATCAGAGTTTTGACCGGGAATAGACTCTCCGGGAGGAGCAAAGTGAAGCGAAGAATCAGGGTACACTCCACCACGCGCTTGGTGTTTATCCTCGGATTTCTGCTGCTGTTAACCAGCCAAACCTCATCGCAGGAGGGCAAGATCGGCTACGTCGACTCGATGAGACTTCGCGCCGAGTTCAAGGAATTTCAGGACGCCCAGGCGGAGTTCGACAAGGACGTCAAGACCTGGCAGGATGAGATAGCTGAGTTGGAGCTGGTGATCGACAGCATGAAGACCGACTTCGAAAAGACCAAACTGTTGCTGAGCGAAGCCAAGAAGAAACAGAAGCAGGACGATCTGAAGGCGGCGGAAGCAGAATACCAGAAGCTGACAAACGACATTTTCGGTCCCGGGGGGAGGGCCGAAAGAAGGAACGCTGAACTCACCAAGCCAATTCTGGACAAGGTCAATCAGGTCCTGGAGAAAATCGCGGTGGAGGATAATTTCGTTATGATCCTGGACTCGGTGAACGCTAACATAGCATATGCCAGAAAGAATCTGGATTTGACCGATCGAGTGTTGGAGGAGCTGAGGGCGCTGGATTAGCAATTCAGCCTGCGGAGATTATGTCACACCTCGGCGGAGATTCCTGAAATGGAAAGAAACCTAGGGGAGATCGCCGAGTACCTGGCGGGGGCATTGGTCGGTGATCCTTCGGTGCTGATAACCGGCGTTGCCGGAATTGAGGAGGCCCAAGCCGGCGAGGTCACCTTCCTGGCCAATCCCAAGTATGCCCCTTTTTTGGAAAAGACTTCGGCCTCCGCAGTGATCATGGGAGATCAGGCCGACCTGCCCAAAAGCAGGATACCGGTCATCAGGCACCCCAATCCATATCTGGCCTTTGCCAAAGTGTTGGAGCTCTTTGCGGGGCCCAAGAGGAATTATCCCGAAGGGATTCATTCCACGGCGGTCCTGGCGGAAGAGGTGAGGGTGGGAGCCGGGGCGCACATCGGTCCACGGGTGGTTATCGAAAACGGAGCCGAACTGGGCCGCAACTCCGTGGTGCTGGCAGGAAGCTTCATCGGGGAGGGGTCCGCCGTGGGCCAAGACTCGCTGATCTACCCTAACGTTACCGTGAGGGAAAACGTAAGGATAGGGAAAAACGTGATCATCCACTCCGGAGCGGTTATCGGATCGGACGGGTTTGGATTCGTCAGAGACGAAAAGGGGCATCATAAGATTCCGCAGGTCGGAGCGGTGGAGATCGAGGACGACGTGGAGATAGGAGCGAACGTAACCATAGACCGCGCCACCCTGGGTGTCACCAGAATCGGAAAGGGCACCAAGATCGACAATTTGGTACAGATTGCCCATAACGTACACATCGGACGAAACTGCATCATTGCGGGACAGGTGGGCATCAGCGGAAGCACCCGGGTGGGAGACGAATCGGTGCTGGCAGGACAGGCAGGGCTGGTGGGGCATATAAGCATAGGAAAGAGGGTGGTGATCGGAGCCCAGTCCGGCGTCACCAAGGACTTCCCTGATGGCACCACCATATTCGGTTACCCGGCACGCGAGATACACAAGGCCAAGAGAATCGAGGCTCACCTTTCCAGGATGGATCTGTATGTGCAGCGGCTAAGGGAGGTTGAGCGGACATTGCATGAGATAAAGAAGAACTCACGTTAATCGGAAATCGCTGGAGGCACACATGAGCGAACCTTTGGAGCTGACTGACGCCAACTTTGAGGACCAGGTGCTGAAGTCCGATAAACCCTTCTTGGTTGATTTCTGGGCAGAATGGTGCGGCCCCTGCCGGATGGTGGGTCCCATGGTGGAGGAGATCTCCCGAGAATACGGCGAGAAGCTGAAGGTGGGAAAGCTCAACGTGGACCAGAATAGTGAGACTGCCGCCAAATACGGCATAATGAGCATACCCAGTCTGCTGTTCTTCAATGGCGGTAAGGTCGTGGATCAGGTCATCGGCGCTCTTCCCAAAAAACAGTTGGTGGAGAAGGTCGAAAAGATCGTCAAATAGGCCAAGCGGTGTCGAATCACTCTCAACAGCACACGAACCCTTCAGATGACCGGATAAGAGAGCTTCTCCACAAGTACAAGAAGGTGGCGGTGGTGGGACTCTCCTCCGACCCCTCCAGGCCGTCTTATGCCGTGGCCCAATATCTGCTGAACAAGGGTTTCGATATAATTCCGGTCAACCCCAATGAGAAGGAGATTTTGGGCAAGAAGGCGTATCCCGACCTGAGCTCCGTGCCGGACAAGGTGGAGATCATCAACATCTTTCGGAGACCGGAACACGTACCTCCCATCATGGAGGAGGCCATCACAATCGGCGCCAAGGTCGTGTGGATGCAGGAGGGGGTGGTAAATCACCCTGCAGCCCTCAAGGGCTCCCAGAAAGGTGTCACCGTAGTCATGGACAGATGCATGGCCAGAGAGTGCAGGTCCCTCTGTGATCAATAGAATACCAATTGCGTCCGATCAAAGCGACGCTGGTGGGCTTTGCAGTAGTGCAAAACGCCCGGATTCCGGAGGGCAAGAGCGCTCCGAGGCAGGACAGTCCAAGCGACGCGGGGGGGAGACGATAGAGATATTGAGGCAAGGGCAGGAATGTCCCTTTTGCCGTTTCGCCAGGCTGAGGCGGGAAGGCGACGAAGTAGCCTGTCCGGTCTGCGGGTACGGGCGTAAGGCCTGTACGTGATAGGCCCTTGCCCGGGGAGGAGTCTCCTTCCCCCGATTGAATCTGCATTCTTCGGAAGGAAGATCAAAGTGAGGAAGAAGATTATGGAGCTCAAGAGCATTCTGGTGCCGCTGGCAATCGTTGCGGCCTGGTTGACCCTTTACGGCCTGATCTTGCCTGCGCTAGGCATCAGCACCTGACTGAGGAAAAAGGATTGTCCTGTTCCGGGAGAACAGAAAAAGGTCGAAGAGAAAGTAAAATAAAAACGGTCCCCAGCCAGCCAAGCCGGGGTGCGCAGGCAAAGGGGCGCAGGGTTCCGATTTTCGGTATCTGAGTTTCGAGCCGTGTCGACATTTTCACCCAGCCGTTCGCCGGAGGGCTTCGATGTTCGCCAGTCTATCATGGAAAGGGGAGCTATCATTTGAGGCAAAGACCGGTTCGGGCCACCGGTTTGGCCTGGACACCAAGCCCCAGGCGGGCGGGGAAAGCAAAGGTCCCACGCCCATGGAGGTTCTGTTGGTGTCCCTGGCCGGATGCACCGGCATGGACGTCGCCTACATCCTGCAGAAGAAGAAAGTCGATTTACGCAATCTGACCGTCAAGGTCAGCGGGGAGCGGGCTGCTGAACACCCCAAGTATTTCACCAAAATAGACGTGGAGTTCGGCCTGGAAGGAAAACACATCAAGCGGGAAGACGTGGAGCAAGCCGTCGGCCTCTCGAAAGACAGGTTCTGTTCTGTTTCAGCCATGCTCAAGGAGAAGGCTGAAATCTCATATCGATTGAATATTGTGAATAGGGGTTGATCCTCCATCCTCGAGGGGGGACATGAGGCGTCCCGCATTCTATGCCCTGGTGTTCTTTACCCTGGGCGTCGTCCTGGGTGACCTTTTCGATCTCCCCCTGCAGCTACTTCTGTCGCTCTTCATTCTCTGTCTTCTTTTCAGCCTGGTTTTCCTGCTCAGGAAGGAAAGAATCGCCGCCAGCTTTTTCTTGGTTCTATCTCTTCTTTTGGCCGGCTTTTTTCGGCATGAGCTTGCCACCCGCCAATTTCCCCCGGACCACGTGAGCGGCTTCCTGGGTCTCGACTCGCGGGTAATAGTCACCGGCAAAATAGTAGAAGAGCCCGACGTCAGAGAAGACAAAACTTTCATAACGGTTGAGGCGGAGACGATATGCGTTTCAGCGAAAGCTCATTCGTCTTCGGGTCGGATCATTCTGAAGGTAAGGGAGCCGGCGTACGGGTTTGACTTTGCCGACAGGATAAGATTCAAAGGCTATCTGAACGAGCCCTCCTCCGGGAGAAATCCCGGCGCATTCGACTACAAGAGATACCTCGACCGGAAAAGAGTGTTCGGAACGGTCACGCTGGTTCGCGCCGACGAGGTGGAGATTCTCGGCGGCGAGGCAGGCAACTCCTATCGGTCCCGGCTGATCATACCTTTGAGGAGATGGATTCAGAATGTCTTCGGCAGGACCGTGTCAGGAGATCACAAAGCGCTGTTGGCAGGATTTCTGTTGGGAGAGACCCGTGATATCTCCAAGAAGGTCTACAATATGTTCAGAGATACGGGAACGGTTCATCTGCTGGCGGTCTCCGGCTCCAACGTCTGGCTGGTGGTTGGGGTGATCCTGGCGGCCCTGGGTTTATTCCGGGTTCCCAAGATTCCCGCCACTTTATTGAGCCTTATTTGCATCCTGATATTCGCCAACCTGGTGCGCAACGATCCACCGGTGGTGAGGGCCGGGATAATGGCTGCAGTAGTGCTTTTGGGCTCGCTCCTTTACAGAGATATGGATCTGATAAATGTCGTGTCGTTCGCTGGTTTGATGATTTTATTTGTGTCACCACTTTTTCTCTTTGACGTGGGATTTCAGCTTTCCTTTGCCTCGGTTTTCGGTATTCTGCTGGTTTATCCAAAGCTGAAGGCGCTGTTTCCTCGTTCCCCGGTCGGATCCAGAAAGAAGTTGTGGAAATGGGTCTTCGTACCAGCCCTCATCTCCTTGTCTGTGGAGCTGCTCCTTTTTCCCATTCTGGCATACTATTTCAACATGGTTCCGCTTGTAGTTGTGGTCGCCAACATATTCATAGTTCCTCTGGCCAGCCTGGCTGTGGTGCTGGCCTGTTTCACCTTGTTCTCAGCTATTTTCAGCATTTCTCTGGCCGGAATCTTCTCTGGCACCAATTGGCTCTGCCTGGAGCTCACCTTGAGATTGACCGAGCTTTTTGCCAGCTTCCCGGCGGCGAAAATCCCCGTGGCCGCTCCTTCAACATCGACCTTCCTTCTGTACTACCTGTTTCTGTGGGCTCTACTCTGCTCCATTGGCTCGAGGAAGAAGGTTTATCTCTTTTCAGCCCTGATAATTGCCAACTTGTTCATCTGGAGATATGCACTCTCACCCGGGGGTGATGACTTGAAGGTGGCCTTCTTGGATGCGGGCAAGGGGAGCGCTACCGTAATCGAAGTGCCGGGAGGAGGGACGCTCCTGATCAATGCGGGGGAGAAGACAGGACCCTTCGATGCCGGGGAGTACGTTGTGATCCCATTCTTGAACCACCAGGGCATTGCCAAGCTAGACGGGCTGATCCTCACCGGGACCGATCAGCCAAGCATTTGTTCGGCTTCATCCGTTGCGGGGAATCGAGAAGTAGAAACTTTGTATCTGGCGGCCGATTCCGCTTCGGCAGACCGCTGCTGGGGCGTGCTGACGGATCATACCGAGAATAGAGTCTTCTTTCTGGACTCCACGCAGGCCATCGCTGGTGAAAAGAGCGACTTCTCCGTTCGCTTTTTCATCTACCCGACAGGCGGCGGGCTCGATCGGACGCTTAAGCAGACCTTGATCAAGGTCGCCTACAAAGGCGTCTGTATTTGTCTGCTGGATGGGATGAAGAAGGTACGTTTTGCTTCCCGATTCGACTGGTCGCAATTCCAGAATTGTTCGATCCTGGTGCTCTCCGAGCTGGGAGACGAGAATGAGATAGCCAAGATCATCTCTGCCACTGCGCCGCAAAAGATCGTCTTCACCCGGCATTACCACCGGCACGACGAACACAAGATTCCGCTCCTGATGCAGCGCGCTTTTCCTGGGCTGGAATACTGTCGAACTGCGGAAGGCGGGGCCATCACCTGCCGCACGCAGGGGAAGGAGGTGGAGATACGACCCACCCTCCGACCCGATTAAGGCTGTCCTGGCCGTCCGGCGGTCGAACCAAAAGCTGCGCTCGAGCGTAGAAAAGAGGTTGACTGCGCAGGGACGCTTGAGTTATATAACATGGCCGGGGCGACATTCCGGCTTGGGGAACAACCGGGGCATCGCGGCTCAGGCCGAAGGCACAGCGCCCGGTTTTTCTAGCTCGCCATGACCACTACCGAAGCCATAATACTGGCAGGCCTTATCGTGCTGCTCGGTCATTTCATCAAAGGCCTTACCGGGTTTGCCAGCGCCCTTTTCTCAATCCCTCTTCTGGCATTATTCCTTGACATAAAGTTCGTGGTCCCTGTATTCCTGATGTTTGATTTCATTTCCGGAGCAATTCTGACAGTACAAACCAGAAGATTCATCGACGTGAAATCTGCCATTCTGATCGTCTCGGGCCT
>CAYFQZ010000282.1:0-6335 GCA_964345305.1 uncultured Ignavibacteria bacterium
CTGACGCTGCTGAAGAACACGTGTTTCACAAATTTACTTTTCGTGTACTTCAACATCCAGTATATGCCTAGGAAACACCAGAATAAGCTCGGAGCCTCCGTTAAATACAAACCGCCGTCGGTCGAATCTAGGACGGTACCGGCAGACATCCGACTTGACGCTACAGTGATCCTCGAAACAGAGAAGCAAGAGAAGGGTCCCCCGAAAGAGCGTTATAGTGATCTCAAACTAGAGAGCGTGGCTACATAAGAGGCGGATTCTCGGAAAGGGCTTGGGAAGTAGAATCACGAGCAACGATGATGAATGTCTTGGCCGTATCCGGCACGACCAGAGAGAATGGAAAGACTGAGATTCTCTTGTAGAATGCTCTGCGGCCGTTTGTCCGCGTAGGGACAGGGCTCGTTGAGCTCGCGAAATCCCGCCTGGGCGGGATCCCTGTCCCCGATCAGGTACGGACAACCACACGGACGTGCCCGTCTGGGCAAGGGTTGTCCCTACGACCCACTTGAAAAATGTTGGAAGCGAGTCGCGCGGTGAAAAACAATAACTCCATTGGCTACGATGATATAAGCCGGGTTTACGATATGAGTAGAGCGGCCAACCCGGAAACTGTGGAAAAGTTAGTTAGCTTGCTTCACGTCGATGGTAACTCCGCGCTGCTGGACCTGGGTTGCGGTACCGGCAATTATACTGCTGCGCTGCAGCAGATAGCAAAGAGTGTTATCGGGATAGATATATCGATGGGCATGATTGAGCAAGCGCGAGCCAAGTTTCCTGCGCTGCGAGTCCTTTGTGGCGACGTGACGAATCTCCCTTTCGATCCGCAAACGTTCGACGGGGCCTTTGCGATTCAAGCACTCCACCATGTCAAAAAGAAGGAAGTCTTCTTGAGTGAGGCTCGTCGTGTGCTTCGGAAAGGGGCAGGCATTGCCATACATTCCTGTTCTCACCAGCAGATGCGGTCGTTCTGGTATTATCATTACTTCCCCAAGGGTCTTGAAGTGGACCTGGCACGAATTCCCGATTCGGGAGAGATCGCCTCACTTCTTGAAAGAGCAGGATTTTCGAATATCGGGATTGAAATATGTTATACTGATATTGGCGTGGCATATGAGACGCCAGAGCGCTATCTGGACAAGAATTATCGGGACAGTATTTCTACTTTTGCCTTACTGGCGAAGGAGGTCATCGAGGCAGGATGTCGAAAGTTACAGCAGGACATTGCCCGCGGTGTCGTAGAAAGCGTAGTTCAAGATTCTGCGGAAAAAGTGGCGGCCGTCGGCGGCTCGTCCATAGTCCATGGGCGTCAACTGATTGCTGGAGTAGTGCGGACAGCCACACGGACGTGCCCGTCTGGGCAAGGGCTGTCCCTACGGCTCAAAATTCTAATGGAAGTGAAACCATGAACATCCTCGGCATATCCGGCACACCGAGAGAGAGTGGGAACAGTGAGATACTCTTGCAGCATGCATTGCGTCCATTCGAGAAGCAAGGCTGGCAGGTGAAGCACTTCCGCGTGCGGGAGATGAACATAGACCACTGCCGCGGCTGTGACGCGTGCAGAGAAACAGGCACCTGCGCCATTGACGACGACATGCACCAGGTCTACGAAGCTTTCAGGTGGTGCGATGCCATAATCGTCTCCAGCCCGGTTTACTCGCGCAACGTTGCCGCCCGGCTCATGGCGCTCTTGGAAAGACATTATGCGGTCAACCAGGAAAGGCCTTTGGAGGGAAAACCCGGCGGAGCGATTGCGGTCGGTGCTGGAACTTGTGGAGGGCAGACAATCACCATAATGGCCATTTATAACTGGATGCTTTCACGCGGGATCGTCTGTGTTCCTGGCGAAATGAACGGCGTCACCGCGGTGGCAAGCGACACGGGCGACATTCTGAAGCAGCCGAAACGCTTGAGGCAGGCAGAGATATTGGGAGAAAATGTATTGAACGTGGCAAAAAAGCTAAGAGGCACGTAGCTCTTCGTAACACCCTCCGTCGCATTCCCTCTGGTCAAGGTACGAACCGTATGGTTCATACCAAGGGAGGGAAGGGCGGATTCTCTCTCCCTCGATGGGAGGCGAAGACCCGTCCGGGAGAGCTGGAGAGAGGGTGAGACAAACGAAGCATCACAATGTTATGTTTTCACCCTCCCTTTAATTCCCTCCCACGGACGTGCCCGTCTGGGCATAAAGGGGGGAAGAGCGCGGCTCCTCTCCCTTAATGGTTCGGCAGGCTCGACACAAGTGGGAGAGGACGAAGGATAGAGTTATCCAGAAAGCGAGCTGCCGGACGACGACCCAACCCAAGGAACTGAAGCACAGGTGAAGGGAATGGATACCGCCGAATCCAAATCCAGAAAACAGCGCTGTCACGAGTTGACAAGCTCGGAAAAGCAAGCATTGCGCGAAATCTTCAAGGCCATCTTGAAATCCGGAAGGGCCCCGACAGCAGGCGAACTGGAACAAGCCTTGAATAAGCCCGCTGGCAGCATAATCGGAGTGCTGGATGCGCTCCAGGAAAAGGATCTTCTTTTGCGAAGAGAGGAAACGCAAGAGATCATAAGCATCTATCCGTTTTCACTCACGCCCACCGGGCATCGAGTCATCCTGGAAGACGGAAAGCAGTTGTTTGCCATGTGCGCGGTCGATGCTGTGGGAGTGGCGAGCATGTTTGATAAGGACCTTAGGGTCGTTTCCGAGTGCGGATGGTGCAAGCAGGAGATAGGCATCGAGATCAAGAATGGGGAAATCATAGAGAAATCTCATCCCCATATTCTGATATGGAATATTGAAGCGCAGCAGGGACCTGCAGCAGAGACCTGCTGTCCGATGATAAACTTTTTCTGTTCAAGCGAACATTTTGCCCAGTGGGAGAATGCAAATCCTGATTTGTCGAAGGTAGGACAGCGGGATCTGTTGGAGCAGGCGTACCAGGACATTAAGGAACGTTGGAAAAGCTACGGCGAAAGAGTCGGCGTGAGATGAATCGGCTAGCGGATTTCTCGTATGGTCTGAGGCCAGACGCCTCAGCCCGACTCAGCCGTCAACTCGCAGGAGGAGTGAATCGAAATGACATTTAACGCGCTTTTCCTTGCCCACGACCCGGATGCGGATCCGGAGAAACACAGATCTGCAATCGCGACGTCCAAGTACAAACTGTACGTGGTGATTGTCAACGGGCAAGATCAGGCACTTGAAGTGAGCAGGAAGTACGTCAAAGAAAAGGAGATACATTCAATTCTCCTTTGCCCCGGGTTCACGCATAAGGATATTGCGGAGATAGCGGAAGCGGCCGGCCCGAATGTTGGAGTCTCGGTAGCCAGAGGAGACGGGCCCAGCAGCAGAGCGGCAATGGAAGCGAGAAAAAAGGCAGGCTTGATTTGATTTCCGGCAGGCGCAACCTTTAGAGTGCGCAGAAGGATTGTCTCCCTGAGTGAAGCGAAGGGTCTCAGATTCTTTCCCCCCGTGCGGGGGTCAGAATGACAACGGGCAGACGCCCTGCCAAGCGCGCGGCGGCTACCGGCTCTGAAACTCCAATGTCTTGAACTAGAAGGAGAGTGTTGCATGTCGTCTGAAAAGAACAAGGCGGTCATCAGGTGGTGGATTGAGGAGGCCTGGAACAAGGGAAACGTAAGTATCGCGGACGAAATCTACGCCCCCGATTTCGTGGCTAAAGACGCCTCCGGCGGTGGCCAGACTATCCACGGCCCGGAGGGAATCAAGCAGGAAGTCATGACCGTGCGCGCGGCTGTTCCAGACATTCAGTTCACCATCGATCATCTGGTGGCCGAAGGAGACATGGTAGTGGGAGCCTTCACTATGCGGGGATCGCCAACAGGAGCGCTCTGGGGTACGCCTGCAAAAGGCAAGCAGCTGACGGCAACGGCCGTGGATATTTGGCGATTCAAGGACGGAAAGATTGTGGAACGCCACTTGGCCTTACTCGACCGACTGGGTCTGCTGCAACAGCTTGGCGTCGATCCGCGGCTGGGATAAGCTGGCGCGCTGAAGAGGGACGAAATCGCGTTCCGTGAAGGACGGGGATGCTATAGACTGAAGGCCTTATGAGGATCAAAACTGTTTTCCTGGACGCCGGCGGCGTCATACTGGATGAATCGGAACACGAGCAGGTACGGGCCGAGGTGGCGGTGGAGGTGATAAACACCGTGCTCCCCGAGTACTCCATCCAGCATTATCTCTCGGATGTTGAGGAAGCGGTCAAGTGTTTCTGTCCGAGTGTGTATCAATACGTTTTCTGGAAAGCCCTGAAACAGAGCATGACTCTGTTTGACCAACTCTACGCCGCCTATCTGGGCGAATGGCGACAGAGGCGACCGCGACTCAGGTTAACTGAAGGACTCGAACCCGAACTGATGGCAATGTGCGAAAGGTTCAAAGTGGGCATTGCGGGACAATATGGACAGGAGCTGCTGGAACTGCTGGAGGAGCATTCTCTTCTGGAGTGCTTCACTCACCGCCTGACACAGAATGATCTCGCTAGCACCAAGCCGGATTTGCGATTCTTCGAGTCGATAGTCAAGCGCTGCGGAGTCGATCCGCGGGAATGCATAATGGTTGGGGACAGAATAGACAAGGACATTATCCCGGCGAAGCTCTTGGGGATGAAAACGATTTTAATTCGCGTCGGCCTTCATAGAAACCAGCAGCCCAGGATTCCGTTTGAGGTACCGGATGCAGAACTGAACAGCGTGGCGGGCTTGGCGGAGACAGTGTCAGGGTTGGCAGGCACAAATCAGGGAGGATAAATGCCACATTCAAAACAAATCGCGTTGGTGGTTGTTTTCGCACTGCTGCTTCTTCCGGGTATCCTCTTCGCGCAAGAAGAGAAGAAACAGGATGTTTGGAAACCCTTGAGATTCTTTGTTGGTGAATGGGAGGGAGAGGGCGAAGGGCGACCCGGTGTTTCAAAAGTCGAACGCGAGTACAAGTTCGTTCTGAACGGCAAGTTTCTGGAGGCCAGGAACAAATCAGTTTATCAGCCGCAGGAGGATAATCCCAAGGGTGAGGTGCACGAGGACTGGGGGCTATTCAGCTATGATCAAGCCAGAGAAAAGTTCGTGTTCCGGCAGTTCCACGTGGAGGGATTCGTGAATCAATACGTCTTAGACAGCCTTTCTGCGGACGAGAAGACGCTGGTGTTCGTCACGGAAAGCATTGAGAACTTCCACCCTGGCTGGCGAGCAAGAGAAGTATACAAGATTCTCAACGACGATGAGTTCACAGAAACCTTCGAGTTGGCGCCGCCCGACATGGACTTTGAATTATATATAACCAATCATTTTAGGCGGAAGAAATAAGGAGCGATGCTCAGGAGAGCGAGATGAATAAGGTCAAATCCCTTTCTTGGCGATCGGCGGCCGTGCTTCTGGTTGCCCTGGCGCTGATGCTGATTGCGCCGGCTTCAGGCCGGGAGCCGGACTCCAGACTGGTCAGCACCGAATGGCTGCAGGATAACCTGTCACAGGAGGATCTGAGGATAATCGATGTTCGGGGAAGCATCCAGGATTACTGGCAAAGCCACATCCCTGGCGCAGTCTATCTTAGCACGGAGGCTCTGAGACTCGCTGACAACGGCGTGCCGGGGAAGCTGATGCCGCGCGAGGCATTGCTGATCATGCTTAGTAAATTGGGTGTGAATCCGAGCGGTCTGCTCGTAGTGTACGCCGAAAATAACAACTTCAGGGCAACTTACCTGCTCTGGGCACTTGATTGTCTGGGGCATCCCTCTACTGCCATGTTGGACGGCGGGTTCGACAAGTGGCAGCAAGAAGATCGCCCGGTTACCCAGGATTACCCTCAGCTGGGCCCGAGCCTCTACCGCCCGCCATCCGGGATGTGCCTGCAGGTCAGAGCGGACCTGGATGACGTGAGGCAGGCGGTGGATGAAGCAGCCGCGGTCATTCTGGACGTTAGGCCGCTGCCGCTGTACACCGGTGAAAAGGGATTCTGGAAGAGAAAGGGGCACATCAAAGGGGCTATACATCATTTCTGGGGCGACGACCTGAACGGGGATGGCAGCTGGAAGAGCCCGGAGGAGTTGAAGCAGGCATACGAAGGGCTGGGGGCTACGCCTGAGAAGACTATAATCACCTCCTGCGGGCAGGGACTGATGTCCAGCCACACCTATTTTACGCTGAAATACATTCTCGGCTATCCCAATGTGAAAAACTACGACGGAAGTTTCAACGAATGGTCAAACATAGATGAACTCCCGGTCGAAACCGGAGCGCCAAAGTAGTCGGCACTGGCGGGACCGAGGAGTGGGAACATCCGCGGACTCAAGGAGAGAAAAGGCATGAGTGTGTACGAACTCATA
>CAYFQZ010000283.1:0-4858 GCA_964345305.1 uncultured Ignavibacteria bacterium
CCTTTTTGAGAGAGAGGAACAGAAAAACCATGGCCAGCAGACTCAGAATCACTGCCACCAGGTTCGCCTGAAACCTGCCGGTCCCAAGAAGGGAGAAGACCGCAAAGGAGGCCGCCGAACTGAAGGACTTCAAGAAGAACACGAATCGATTCGGTTCGAACAGGACCCAGTTCCCCCAGAGTACCTTGTTTCGCGCGAAATTCGTGTACTGCGGAGGGTCTGTGGCCACGTCTTGGCTCCAGGAGATGTGAGGTGGATCGGCGCTTAAGAAGAGAATGCCGCCGGCGAATGGCAATCCGAGTATGGCGCAGAAAAGGAGAATCTCGAATACCCGGGAGGAGAAGAAGGGACTCTTGAAGAACGCAGTCAGGTTCGACTTCTTAGGCGTCGAATCCTTTGGCTTCTTAGCTTGGCCCTTTCCTTTTTTGCCTTTCGATTTCATCTTGGGTGACTACGTCCTTACTTTCGTTTGCCCGCCCGGTCTCTTACCGCCGTTGCGCTTCCTGTCGGATCAGGGGACCCCGCAGGAACCTATTGCATCCTGATCAGATAGCGAATTCCTCCATTTTCACTTTCTGATTCTCAGCAAAAGATAAAACAGCGGTTTTATGATGGGCCACCAATCCAGGAAAGGTCGAATCTTCGAGTATTTCTTCTTCGAAGGGTAGATCTTTGATACTGCCACCTCACCGAATTTGTATTTCAGCTTCAGCACCCAGAAGTGAATGTAATACTCCAGCTCATAAGTGGAAAGCCAAGTCTGCCATATGTTTATCTTGGGGTCATCAAACAAGGATACTTTGTATGCACGGAAGCCGTTGGTCACGTCGGTCAGCTTTTTTCGCAGGAGCACAGACCACAGAAACGTGAAAGCTCTGATTCCAAGCCTTCGCGCTAACGGAAGATTCCCGGCCTCGCCTCCCTCTAAGTACCTGGAGCCCTGTATGTAATCGTAATCCTCTTTAAAAATCGGTTTAAGGAGCCTGGGTATCTGTGTGGGATCGTCCTTGCCGTTGCCTGCCATCACGGCCACCAGAGGAAAGCTATTTTCTCGTGCGTAATGGATTCCGTCTCTGATGCAGCTTCCCACCCCTTGCTTGGAGGGGTGACGGATTATCTCCACCCCTGAACTTCTCAGAACTTCAGGCGTGCCGTCGGTTGAGCCGTCGTCCACCACCAGGACTCTGTCGATTTCCACCTCCTCGAATCTCTCCAGGACGGTCTTGATCCTGTTCTCCTCATTGTACACCGGAATGATCACCAGGGTTTTCGTCTTTTTTCCTGTCAACCCGCAGACTCCCCTTACCGGCCTAAATCTTGAGGCGGGAAGAATTCCCGCCTCTGTAGAGTGGGTTTCGAAATCGATCTGATCTGGGGCGTCCTGCCCATGCTAACCTGCTGCCGCCTATAAGGCGATTTTTCTCAAGCCTGATAGAACTCCTTGATGCAGTCGGCGGTGTACTTTATCTGCTCCTCGGTCAGTTCGGCAAACATGGGCAGCGATAGAATCTGGTCCATGCTCCCCTCGGTCACGGGGAAATCGCCCTTCTTATATCCCAGGAAGCTGTATGCCTTTTGGAGATGAATGGGTATGGGATAATGGATGTTGGTGAATATTCCCTTCTCCTTCAGGAAGTCCATCAACTTCTGCCTATCCTTCACCCTCACGCAAAAGACGTGATAGACGTGCCTGGCATATGGCATTTCTTGGGGCAGCCCGACGTCGGCGTCCTCAAGATGCTTCCTGTAAAGGTCGGCGTTGCGCCTTCTGGCATCGTTCCACGTGTCCAGATGCTTCAGCTTTACGGACAGAACCGCCCCCTGGATACCTTCCAGCCGGCAGTTGTTGCCGATGTACTCATGATAGAACTTCTTGGGGGAACCGTGATCTCTGAGCATGCGCACCTTCTGTGCAATCTTCTCGTCGTCGGTGGTGACCGCTCCTCCCGCTCCATAAGCGCCCAGGTTCTTGCCGGGATAGAAGCTGAAGCATCCCACGCTTCCCAGGCTTCCGGCTCTTTTTCCCTTGTACTCTGCCCCGTGCGCCTGGCATGCGTCCTCGATCACGACTGCTCCCTTCTTGTCGGCGATTTCGCGAATGGGGTCCATGTCGGCAGGCTGCCCGTAAAGGTGCACCGGGACTATGGCCTTGGTTTTTCCGGATATCGCCGCTTCCAGTTTTTTCGGATCCATGTTGTAGCTCTTGTCTTCTATATCCACCAGCACTGGAGTGGCCCCGGTATATGAGATGGCCTCGGCCGTGGCTATGAAGGTATTTGTGGTCGTGATAACCTCATCGCCTTCACTCACGCCCAAGGCTTGCATGGCCATGATCAACGCAGAGGTGCCGGAGTTGATTCCCGCACAGTGTTTCACTCCGCAATAGTCGGCGAATTTCTCCTCAAAATCCGCCACCGCCTTGCCCAGGATGAATGCCGTGTTGGAGATCACGTCCTGGATGGCTGCATCGATCTCCGGTTTGATGGTCTGATACTGTGCTTTCAAATCCACGAAGTTTACCTTCATCAAATCCTCCTTCTAGTTTTCTTAATTGCGGGCATCCCGTAAGCTAAGATAGTAGATCACCTTCAAAAGTCAACCCTTTACTATGCTGCACGGACTAGTGATAGGGCCAATCAGTTTGTGAAAAACCAGCACCTAACTTTAGTCAGGTGCTGGTCTTTCGCCTCATCTGATGAGTCTTTGTTCCCGCGCCAAATCGAGCTTTAACCTTCCTTGTAGGGCGGCCAGACGTACGGCCTCTCAAACGCTCCGATATAACACTCTAGTTCGTCGATCTTTTTCATCACCCTGGCGGGATTTCCGGCAGCTACCGCATCCTCCGGGATGTCCCTGGTCACCACGGATCCGGCCCCTACCAGAGCATTTCTGCCGATGTTCACTCCCGGACAGAGCACCGACCCTGCTCCGATCTTGACCAGGTCTTCCACCTTGACTCCGCCTTTGCATTCCTTGTACTTGGGGCAGAGCATGGGGTGGGGATCGTCGGTGAAGACCACGTTGGGTCCGAAGAAGACGTGATCGCCGGTGGTGACCATCTCAAGAAAGCAAAGGCTATGGATTCTCACGTCGTTGCCGATCTTGTTTTCGAACTCCAGCACCGCGTTGGTGCCAACGCTGACGTCGTTTCCGATTACATTGTCTTCCCGGATGGATGCGCCCTGGCCGGTCTGGAAGTTGTCGCCGATTCTGTTTCCGGCATAGATGGTGGTGAAGGGACGAATCACTGCGTTTTTTCCTATCACCAACTCCAGCTCGCCATCTTTCTTGCCGCGAGGGGGCTTGCCCAGGACCACCGGGCCGTCAATCACGGAGCCCTCGCCGATCTTCACGTTCCGGTATATGGTCACGTCTCCGGTTATGGTAACATTCTTGAATCTCGATTTGTCCACGGGGCTCATAGTTTGACTACCTTTCCTTTTTGCTTTATTGACTCGTCGGATGCCTGGAGGAGCTTCACCACTCTCAACCCCGCCACTCCGTCGGTCAGAGGCTTTCTGTTCTGGCTGATGGAATCGGTGAATTCTTTGCTCACCAGCCGCAGCGCCTCGGTGGCTTCCAGCTTGGGTGCCAGCATGTCGCCGGAACGGTACTGTACCAGCATCTGATATACGTCTTCCTTGCTCTCCGAGTAGGTGACACCCCTGTCGTATATCTTGACCTTCTCGCTCGGTTCGGTATCGTCGTATACTATCATCTTCTTGGTGCCTCCGATCAGCGTGGTCCTGACTTTGACCGGAGCCAGCCAGTTGACATGAAGATGTCCCAGAAGGTTCCCCGGATACTGAACCGTGACGTAGGCCATGTTCTCCAGATCGCCCAGATGAGATACTCCCACCGCTGAGACCATAACCGGATCCTTCTGCAGCAGATAGTCCATGATGGAGAAATCGTGCGGGGCCAAATCCCAAATCACGTTGACGTCGTGTTGAAACAATCCCAGGTTTACCCTCACCGAGTCGAAGTAGTATATGTCCCCCAGTTCGCCACTCTGCACCAGCTCCTTCATCTTTCTCACCGCGCCGGTGTAGAGGAAGGTATGATCCACCATCAAGATCTTCTTTTTCTTCTCTGCCATCTCCACCAGTTTCTCCGACTCCTCTACGGTGGTGGTCATGGGTTTCTCGAGAAGCACGTGCTTATCATTCTCCAGAGCCTCCTTGGCCAGGGGGAAGTGAGCCGAAACGGGCGTGGAGATTACCACGGCGTCCACCTTGGAATCCTTCATGATCTCTTTGGGATCCGTGCTGGTCTTTATCGTTGGATAGCCGGCCTCCACCAAAGAAAGTCGCTCTCGGCTGAGATCGCAGGCCCAGGCAACCTTGGCGTCTTTGTTGGCGTAGAAGTTGCGGACCATGTTGGGGCCCCAGTAACCATAACCGAATACTGCTACGTTAACCATGTCTACCTCGGGAGATTAGGATGTTAACAATTCAACTCATGCGTTAGAAGTGTATACGTAGAATCGCGAAAAGTCAACAACTCCGGTCGTTGTTCACATTTCAGGCAAAAAGATCGTAGTTGGTGAGCAGTTCCTTGCTCAGGTCTGCCTTGACGCTGGATCCTTGCTTGAGGGGTTCGGCGTCAAATCCTCGCTCCTGCAGAGACCTCACGAACTCCGAAAAACCGTGCACCGTATAGACCTTCTGCGGCTGAGCTTTCTTCACGTACTGAATCAGCTCGGAAAAATCTGCGTGATCGGAAAGCGGAATCGCCTCGTTTGCGCCGGAATAGTAGCTGACATCCCGGTCCACGGCCCAACCGGTCAGCATGGCCACTCTCTTTCGAGGAATGCCTGCAAGCATCCTGGATCTTTGGGCCTGAGGAGGAAGGATCA
>CAYFQZ010000284.1:0-4025 GCA_964345305.1 uncultured Ignavibacteria bacterium
CTCTCCCCCTTTTTGTCCCCCTCTCCACAAAGTGGAGAGGGGGAAACAGGGGGTGAGGTGAAAATAGCACAACAGGTCGTTAAGTGCCTTCAACCGTGATTAGAGCCGGGGTCCCTGCCCGCGATTAAGAGATTGCTTCGTCGTCTCCCCGCCTTTGGCGGGGGACTCCTCGCAATGACTTGGGTGGGACTCTGTTGTGGTTGCTCTGTTCATTGGACGTTGTCGATAGCGGGCCGCATGAATGCGGCCCCTACAAGTCGCCCAATAAATTGGGCAACTACGCACCGGACCGTCTTAGTAGGCCACGAGAACTGAATCCCTCTGTCTGCCTTCGCTACAACATCCCCAATACCTAACAAGCCGCTGATTCTGTAGTTGCTCGATTTATCGAGCTTCAAGACCGCCCAATGAATTGGGCAACTACGCACCGGACCGTCTTGGCAGGCCACGAGGACTGAGTGCCTCTACCTGGCTTCGGCACACAATCCCGAACACCTCGCGGGAAAGCGTAGCCTCGTAGCTTGCCCTGAACCATGTGGTTCAGGGCTTGTCTCCGACGAGAAAGCTTTGGAGAAAAGAAGAGCCCCGCCTGCGGCGGGGCTCTTCTTGCTCGCGACCTCACACTCGGGCTACTTCATCAAAACCATCTTCCTGGTCTGATCGAAGTTCTCTGTTTTCAGACGGTAGAAGTACACGCCCGTTGCAACCGAGTTTCCGGCCTCGTCTTTTCCATCCCAATGGATACTGTGGATTCCAGCCTCCATCTCGCGATTCACGAGAGTCTTGACCTTCTCTCCCAGGATGTTATAGATGATCAACGAGACCTGTGTCTTTTCCGGCAAGCTGAGGGAGATGTCCGTCTCGGGATTGAAGGGGTTGGGATAGTTGCCCTCCAAACTGACCTTGCAGGCTATTTCGCTCGTAATGGGGACGGCTTTTATCTTGCGAACGATTCGGACGCAATCGTGACCTTCGATTTCCGTGGAATCATAGGTCATTCCCGTCAGCGTTAGGACCAGGAACTCGCCGTCCTCAACCGGCCTCTCCAGCCTTGCCTCCAGCGAATCGATCAGCTCCTGATTCACGAATTTCAGAGTCAGATCCATGAACCCGTCGGGGCCGTCGGTGGTGCAGTCGCAGGAGTCACCTCCCGGTTCGACAGGCGTGGCAACGTCCTGCAGATACCACCTGATCGGCGCCACTCCCTCAAGCAACACTGTGGCCGGATCGACGTCCTGGACATCGAATTCCTCTGTGCCGAGTATGGCAACCGGTGTGACGCCTCTGGCGTTCGTTCTCAGCGGGTTGGGACACGACTGCGGCTTGATGTCCAACTCGACCGAGATGACGATTTCAGGAGCCGCCTTTTGCAGGGTGAGCAGTGCCCAGGTAGTGGAAAGAACGGTATCGCCGCCGACCCAGTCGTCCCACACGTCAGGGCCCCAGGAGCCGTTAGCATGCTGCGTGGCTACTATGGTATCCGAAACTTCGTCGAACCAATCAATCCCGTCGATGAACTCTATTCCGAACGCTTCGAATCCCTTCATCATGGTAAACATGGCCTGGTAGTTGCCGTACCATCCCTGAGGATCGGGCCAGGAGTAGCCAGGATCCGTCCAGTGACGGACGACGTAGGCTATGGCATCCTGGACTCTTTGGGTTGTCTGATCATCCCCGTACCATGCCATCTCGAAGAGCAGATTGCCCGTTTCCAGGATATTGACCGTCTGATAACCTGGCAGCGTGTCGTTAGGATCGTAATACGCCGATCCCCCGTCGAACTGATCCCCATCCACGTCGTTCTGGATGTAGTCTATCCACAGATTGGGATCACCCAATTCGTCCTTTACGAACTGAGGAACGGACAGGCCGAACCCATCCGGTGGTGACGCCTCCGCAAAGGCAAGGCCCAGAGTTGCATATCCGGAGTTGGACTGATCCGCCCAGTTGCCCGAACTGTCCATTGCGTCATACGCCCAACCACCTTCGAAGACACCGAAATCAGTCTGCGCGAAAGCCAGCCAGTCCATGACGTCTGCCGCAACGTCATAATAGGTCCAGCCGTGCACCGGGCTGTCAGGAGAGTCGACGACTCGATCCGGGGTATTGCTTTCCACGATGGCCATCAGCGCTATGCCGGTCTCATAAGTGGCGCCCAGGAAAAACGAGACTCCTATGCCGTCGCCGTCACTATCGGGGTTACCATGAGGCTGCACCGAAATCGTTTCTATCCGCGCAGCCCTGAAGAGGAAATAAAAGCCTCGTTCGACATTTTCATGGTACATGTAACCCGGATCAAAGGGCGTGGAGTACCCCCTCACTATGGCGTCATGCTCGAATTTCTTAAGAGCCAGTCCGGTTTTGCCCCAGTGACGTGACTCTCCCCAGCATCCGGAATCCGGGCCGGGCGCGGTGTGTTGCTTTGCTGCCAGCCAAGCCAAACCATCGTCGATGGCGGCTTGAATCTCCGCTTCGGTGGCTGCCTGTACAGTCGGGAGGCACAGCGCGAAGACCGCCAGAACCATAATCAACAGACCAATCTTTTTCATTTTTTCCTCCGATGAGTCCCCCTCGGTGGAGACTCGGGTTCGAGATTACCTTACAGGTTCAACTCAACACTCACACCCCCTCACAATCTCTCCCCCTTCCTCTAAGCTAATACCGGCTCTGCGCATCATCACCTCCTTCCCTCAGAGTGAGACACCTGCACATAGATGACCCCGCCTTTTACCCATCACCTCCTTTCTGCCAGCGCCAAGCGAAAAGAGTGAGCTTGACCCTGGCATGTCAGCCCGGCCCTTTCCAATTGAAAACAGCACTCGATTAGCAAGAGGGGAGACCCGTCCCTCTCTCGGGAGAATGACCCTCGCTTTGGTGCGGGAGATGCCGGATTCTGCCGTGGCTTACGAAACTGCCGACGACACAGAACCAGCAGCCGTACTCCCCTTTTTCTTTGTGCACGCAGTTTACAGGTAACCTGCGTTGAGATGACCCATTGTTCGATTGTCGCGTATTATGCCATATTATAAATGCCCCCGCTAATCACTTGTCAAGTGAAAAATGCGATCCCACTCACTTTTCTTGCGGCCCGACTTAGCGGATTGGCCGACAACGGGTTAACACATTGGGGCATGGGAATTGAAACCGACTGGCGGGAATCGGCTTCACAGCCTATGCCACACCGGGAGGGAATAAAAGGGAGCGTGAAATACTTAGCGCGCAGGGGCGAACCTCGCCTTTGCCCCCAATGAAGGGTGAAGATGAACTCTGCCTTTGCACGGGTCATCTATTCTTCTACTCACCCTCTCAATCCTCTCCCGTCAAGGGAGAGGAACCTTCCTTCTCTCCTTCCGCACGGTCACCGCGTAGGGACAGGGCTTGTCCCTGTCCGACATGGTACCGGACAGCCATGAAGGCTGTCCCTACGCATAAGCAAATTGTCTACTTGGTCTTCCCGAAGAGATCCTGTTCACCCTCTACATTCAGAGGAAATTCCTTCAACTCGGGATACTCTGCGATCAATTCCTTCCAGAACGGGGCGTCGATGGGGAGGTTCAGCTTGTAGCGGATCATTATGGCGTTGGCCACCGCTTTTGCGGCGTAATGGTTATTCATGTAAACGTAGAGCTTCTTGGTGATCCCCTTGATCTCCTGCAAGCCCTTGACGAACGGCTCAAGCTCGTCCGAGGAGTAAAGATAGTTGTACTTCTCCGCTGCAGACTTGTGCTTGAACCACTTCTCCACGTTCCTTCCGTGCATGCGTAGATAGAAGATCGGCCCGATGGGCTTGAAATGCTGCTTGATGGAGAAGAAGAACTTAGGCTCGTCGATGTAGACCAGGCTGGCATTGTGCTCGCTCAAGGTGTCGGCGGTCACGTTGAGCTGGTCGCTCCAGCTTCTGTGCCGCAGCTCGACTGCCTTGGGGTAATCCTCGAAGAACTCGAGTATCCTGTCCAGGTTCTGCTGGTTGGCCGTGTTGAGCTGGAAGCTGGGAGGGAATTGAATCAACAAACATCCCAGCTTTT
>CAYFQZ010000285.1:0-4430 GCA_964345305.1 uncultured Ignavibacteria bacterium
CACCTTTCTGAACGTGAACGTCCCGGACAAGAAGCAGGCCATCAAAAGATTCAAGATCACGCGTCTGGGCAAAAGGATGTATAGTGACGTGGTGATCGAAAAAATCGACCCCCGGGGCAAGAACTATTACTGGATTGGAGAGCAAAGCTTGATCTGGGAAAAGAAGGAGGAGGACACCGATTTCGCTGCCATCAAGAAGGGATACGTTTCCATTACCCCTCTCCATCTGGACATGACCGACTACAAGGCCTTAGAGCAGATTAAGAGGTGGAAGATACTGTGATATTTCCTGGAAAGATTTGTTCTCCGCAGCTTCAAGGGCGCCCTCCGTTTGCGCATTTTCGTTTCTTCCCCCGATAAGAGAGACTTCCAAGCAGAACGGTTGCCTTGCAATCCGGCTGGAAGCGCGGGGATTTTTTTTCAAACTTGTACCATTTTTGCTTGACAAGGGGTTGGGGAATTTTTACATTCGATGAAATTATAGGTGCCTTCCCCGACGGAGGCAGCCGAGGGGAAAAAGCGGAGCTCCCGGCCTCAAGGGGAACTTATAGCCAAGGAAATGAGATGCGCTGATGCGTGCATCCAACAATCAGTTTTCAAAAGGAGGTGGTTTATCGCCGATCAAGTGAAAACAATCACAAAGTGATAGATTTTTGGACATGAAGATGCCACATGACAAAACTAAGGAGGTGAAACAGGAAAACCGCGTACAAGGCCAGGAAAGTCCTTGCGCGTCTTTGTTCCGACGAAAAGACCAAGGATTCTCAATCTCGGAAATCATGGGTTGAAACCTGTATATGATGAGGGAGGAAAAGATGAAAAAGTTGACTTTACTGACAATAGGCCTGATGTTGATTTCCTTTTTAATCTGCAGCTTCGCCACGGGGGCAGCCGAGGTAAAGGTGGGGAAGGGCGATCTAAGGATCGGCGGTATCCTTCAGGCAGGCTTCACCTACAATGTGGAAGACGACATGGGCTTTGACTCCTTCACGCTCAATCGTGCCAGGTTTCTGTTCTGGGGCACCATCATTCCGGACAAAGTCAAGTACTTCGTGCAGCTCGACCACCGGGGCGGCATCAGCGTTTTGGATTACAAGGCGCAGTTTTTCTACATCGAGAAAACCGAGATCACAGTGGGGCGTTTTCTGCCCAATTTCACCATGTACATGCCTTTGTCCACCGCGAAATTGGAAATGATCAACTACCCGTTAACCACGCTCAGATTCGCGGTATGGAGACAGGTGGGAATTCAAACTACCACCAAAACCGAATATGTCGATTTCAATCTGGGAATCTTCAACGGGTATCCTGCCAACAACTTCACCGACAACAACGATGCCAAGGATTTCTTTGGCCGCTTGGAGGTCAAGCCTCCGATAGAGCAAGCGACGGTGCGTTTTGGAGGTTACGGTTGGATGGGCAATGCACTGCCCTCGTTCACCGAGACGGTGGTCGACACCATCCCGGTGGAGAACACTGACAACGATACCCTGTATTTCGCCAGGTACTTAACCACCACGCTGCCGGAGGAGACTCTGAAACGAAACCGTTTCGGCGGGTTCGCCAAGGTCGATTACACCAAGGACGAGATGACGCTAAGATTCCGGGGTGAGTTCCTGATGGCCGAGACCGAGAAGCTGACCGGACACACCATGGACGATGTCGTCTCCGTCGACGCCCAGGCATTCTTTGCGCACGTCGGCGTTCAGCCCAGGAAAGAGGTGGAAATTCTGGCCCGCTACGATTTTCATGATCCCAATACAGACATGGACGACGATGGCGAGACCTGGATCACCGGCGGCGTGAACTTCTACATGGAAGGCATCAACGCCATGCTGTACCTGAACTACATCCATAAGATGGAGCAGGGGGACGAGATAGACAACGACCTGGTGCAGGCACAGGTGCAGATAACTTTCTAGCCGTTTGCGCGTCGTCACCACGGACATAGCTCAAATCCGAGACAGGGAGGGGGAAGAGGCTCCCCCTCCCTCGTTGTTTCAGGAGGCATAGCATGTGCCAGGGAGGAACGGAAAAAGCCAGGCGTATAATAGTCAAAATCAACGGCAAGCAGATTGAACTCAATCCCTTCACCACGCACATACTGGGCAGCACCATCTGGGCCATGGTGACGTCATTGCGGCTGGAGGAGAAGCCGCAAAGGGTGGAGATAGAGCTGTCGGAATGACCGAACCACCTCACCACGCACGCTTGATCGGGCCAACGCGAGCTGCCGGTTAACAGATCGTCGAAGAAAAACCAGGACGCAGCATTTCCATGCAGAATGCAACCGGGATAATTCTGGCAGGAGGAAAGGGGAGCAGGATAAACAGAAACAAAGCCCTGATCACGCTTCCTGATGGGCGAACTCTCATCCGAACATGCATGGAAGCCGTCAAGCAAGTCTGTCCAGAAATAGTAATCGTTTCCAACGACAAGAAACTCTTCCGGGACCTCAATGCTCGCGTAGTCGAGGACCTGATAAAGGGAAAAGGGCCCTTGGGGGGCATATTCACCGGATTGTGCTATTCAACGTCATACTGCAATTTCGTGCTCGGTTGCGACATGCCATTCCCACAACCCGGACTGATCAGACTTCTGCTGGAAAGGTGCGACGATAATGACGTGGTCATTCCTCAACTCGCCCGAGAAGTGGAACCTCTCTTCGCCGTTTACTCAAAGAGTTGCCTTCCCGTAATTCTGAGTCACATCCGGAAAAACGATCTGAAGATCAGAAACATTCTGGGCGAGTTGAGAGTCAAAAGGATCGGAGAGAGTGAGATCAGTGCGGCGGATCCGAAAGGTCTGAGCTTCTTTAACATCAATACCGCAGAGGACCTACAGAAGGCGCAGCGGATGCTGGAGTCCGCCTAAGACTCGCGTTGACGGTCAGCGAAGCAGCACCATTCTTCTGGTTTGGCTGAAGTCTGCGATTTTCAGCTGACAGAAGTATATCCCGCTTGCCGCGTCATTCCCCTCCTGATTTCTGCCATCCCACAGTATCTCATACTGACCGGCTTCTTGTGGCTCGTTCACCAGAGTTCTGACCAATTGGCCAAGGATGTTGTAAATCTTCAAGCTCACCTTGACGGGGCTGTTGTAGCTGCCCGCCACCGTGTACCTTAGTCTTGTCCCCGGATTGAAAGGATTGGGGTAGTTCTGGGATAGTGAGAACTGAGCCGGAATACTCCGCTCCGACTCCTCGACTCTTGTGGGAGCGCGCGACAGACTGTCGTAAAGCCATTGGGCCACCAGGGCCTTGTGGACAAGATCAGAGAAATCGACGTGGGCATAGAAAGAATCGGGATTGGCGGGCAGATTCTGTCCGTTGTCGGGATCGGTATGGAAGTTCTCTCCCATTACGTGCGCCACGGCAAAGTGTATGCTGTCGCCTGGATCGAGCGGATCGAACGGGCCAAATGACAGTAGAAATCGCGTGTCTTTTCCGTCGGCGAAATCGTCACATAACTCATTGGAAGCAAGCCAGCCTTCCTCCGGGTGCTCGGACGGCCAGGTGCAGGAATAGACCTGGTCGTAGTCGATCTCGCCGTTGGACATGATGAAATACTTGGAGCAGTCTCCGCCTGGAGTCCCCAGGACATGATTAGGGAAGAAGCTGTCACCCAACGCGTAACAGTTCTCCTGTGACCATATGCCTTGGTTTTCGGCTTTCCAGGGACCCCAATCATTAGGCAGTACGGGCATACAACATGGCCACCAGTTATAGGAGAGTTGGACATCCAACTCAGAAACGTCCAGGATTCTCGCCCCGATTACGCTGCGAACGGTCCAGTGCAATCCGTCCTCGCAGTCTACCCAACCATCGTTGTCGGCCGCCCAAGCAATACCGACTTCTTGAGTGTCTCCAGGCGTGATTTCATAGCGCTTTAGAAATCCTGTTATGTCGTCGATGCACCCCTGAGAGCCATACGGGCGTCTGAAATCGCAGATGTCTGTGTCCATGAAGAGACCGAGGCAGACACCAGGAAGGGCTTCCTCGCCGATGTTTTTGACGGAATATTGTGCTACGATGAAATCATTGAATTCCTGCTTCGACCAGGAGTAAGTCTTCCGGGTGACTTCCACACCCAGAGGCCGATGCCAGCGCATATCGACGTAGTCCCAAAAAGGCCCATCCCAAAAGATGTTCTTGATAACAAGAGTATCGGTATAACGGCAAACGACATCTTGATCCGATAAAGCAGCCGGTGAGTAACATGAAGATCCGGGTATCCTGCTTAGCTCCTCAATGGACCCCAGAGGTGCAGGGCCCTCCGGCCACATTTCAAAGCCCCAGCTCGCGCCTTCCCAGCCTACGGAAACAAAGGGGATACCGTCCAGCTTTGCCCCCACCCATAGGGCCCCGCAGAAGAGGTAGTCGAGGCCTGAGTCCTTGGGGTATTCAAAAGAGGGGGCAGCTACCTCAGAGT
>CAYFQZ010000286.1:0-4653 GCA_964345305.1 uncultured Ignavibacteria bacterium
TCACCTTCGCTTCCCCCGTCGGATCTAACTTTTGTGATTCCACTGTACCAATAAGCTATTGTATTTCCGTCCGGTGACCAAGCCGGTGCATCGCAGATTATGGGATATACAGTTGTAGGTGGTTTAACTCCGTTGGTGGACTTTTTGGAGCAACCGAACAGAAGTAATGCAACAAACAAACAGCCGATTGCCTTGGAAAAGGAACGCATTTCTATTACCATCCTTGCTATGCCCTAGAAAAACGGTCTATCGTTTTGGCCATCAGCTCCTATGAGCCATAGCCTGCCATCGCCCCATGTGACTTTCGTGTAAAGAATCTCCTGTTCAGAATAGAAGACGGGATTGTCCCCGTCGCAACTTATGGGATGAGGGTCTTCTCCGTTTTTGCCCATAATCCAGAGTTCCGGCAGTTTCCCTTGCTCGTCTACTACGAATGCAATCAGGGAACCGGAGGGGGAGACTGCGGCCCCTCCAGAATATTCCTTGCGCAGGTAGGTGAGCCTCTTTTCCTGGCCGGTGGCAAGATCGTAAGAGTAAATCTCCAGGCTGATCGTATCGGAGAAGACTGTATCGGTGTAGTTTTGATAGTATAGCTTGTTACCATCAGGTGACCAGCATGGGTCACGTGCCAACCAGACCAGCCGCTCTTGATTTTGACCGTCAGGATCCATGATCCAGATGCCGCGGTTGGGCCCGCCTGCGATATCGTAGGCAATCTTTTCTCCGTCGGGCGACCAATCAGGATAACAGCAGTAGCCGCCTTCGTCGTCCGAGGCTAAGAAGATTGGCGCATCAAAGTCCAGGGTGGTTTTCCAGATCGCATGGTTGACGGACAACACCAACCACTGGCCGTTGGGCGAAAAGTCTATTCCCACAGCAGACACTTCAAGCGCAAGCGCTTTCTCCTCTGCTTGGTTAACGTCATAAAGGTAGATGCCAGCTTTGAAAGGATCACCTGCCCCGTTAAAGTAGTAGGCAAGGAGCGTGTCGCCATTCTGCGACCGAAAAACGGCTATGTCAGCATACCTTTCACTTCGAAACAACGAGTAATCCACCACCGGCAGCTTCTTTTCACACGAAGAGTCAAACAAGACTAAAAGTCCTATCAGTATCCACATGACTTTTTTCATCACCCCCATCCTTTCAGCCTGTTTCCTCAGAGGATCCATGAGTATCCCGTTGGATCGAGGTTAGCCCTTTTTGTTGTTACCGGTCTGCTTTTCCCAAGAGCAGGGACATCCCAGCAAACAGATTGACATAGTGAGCTCTCTTGCCGGTGGAGTGATCCCACTCCAACCTGCGGTCAAGATCAACCCAGTGAATCACCAGACCTTTGGTGTAAAGGAAATTTAAAGAGTTCTCAAAGAACACCCGGACCCTGCTGACCAACCGGTACTGAATTCCCAGCCCGAAGTGATAACCGAACTGCCCCTTCCCATATGAGGTATGGGTGTAAACAGTATCGGGCGCGTAGAATGCCCAGTCCTTTGCTCTGGGGATGTACAGCCCAACTCCTGCTTTCACATAGGGAGACAGTTTCATTTCTGGCCCCGCAGTAAATCTCCCGAAAACACTCAAACTGGTCCAGTTCCAATCCGACGAGTAGTACAGTTCCCGGGGCCACTCATACGCAGTTCTCTGCCAGGTGCCCTGGAAGCAGTTGTGAACCAACTCCACTCCTCCGGATAGCCGCTTCAAAAAGGCGTACTCTGCCCTGACTCCGAATCCGTAGGCATGTTCTATATCGAAAGGGTCCATGAAACAGCATGCCTGACCGGATAGTCCCCCCATTCCACTCACGGCAAACCCACCACGCAGATCCGTCCCGCAAGTTTCTTGATACATCGCGATAACCAGCAGACTGAACAACAGGATATATAGCCTCTTCATGGCAGCCTCTCATTAGTCGTCTAAAAGTTCTGTTTGTATCACTATAGCATGAAGCACCTCCTTTGTCAACGGTTATGGGGCCCCTTTGTCGTCGCTCAATGTGTTCGCTCTCTGTAACTGTCTTTACCGTGCGGCCTGCACCGGCATCATACGGTTGTGAAAACCGTTAATGCAGTTGTGCCACTGTTCGCGGACCAATCTGAAGGTAGGGACGAGACTTGTTCCCGATGTGTCAGCCGGCATCGATACAAAGATGTTGTACCGTGTGAAAAACTTACTCTGCCTCGCACCAGCTGTCAAGCCAGAAAATTCCAACAACACAGAGATCTTCTTACACATTCTCACATGGCTTCCGGCTGTTCCCATTGAAAATCAAACAGTTAGCACTCAGACCAAAATACAGTAATGTCCCATCCGTCCGAAGGCCCGCCGTATGCGCGCAAGCACCCGTTTCTGCCTGCTCTTCTTGGGGCGTGGCTGAATCAGTGGCCATACGGACGCATGGCCTTGGCTGTACTGGAACGTGTAGGTGGGACTGGTCGAAGAGCTGCGCTACACTTGTCGTCGGCCCGCTTGCCCGCCTGCGGCAGGGTCGCAAGCCGATTTAGTTTCACTTCTTCTTGGCAAGCCCCTTCAAAACAGAATCCAGAACCGCGTTGACGAAGCTCTTGGCGTCCTTATCGCCGTATTTCTTTGCGAGTTCAATGGCCTCGTCGATGCTTATGGTGGAGGGAATGTCGTCAAAGTATAGAAACTCGCAGATGCCTATGCGCAGTATGTTTTTCTCTATGCAGGCGATCCTGGAGAAATCCCATGATTTGACGTTTCCCTTGATCAGACTGTCCAGCTCCTTGAGGGTCTCCACGGATTTGAAAAACAGCTTCCGCGAAAACTCCTTGGCCGGTGACTTGATCAAGCTGGGCGATATGATGTCTTCCGCGATCTGCTCCGGATGATTGCCTGAGATATCATGGGCATAAAGAGCCTTCAGAGTCAGTTCGCGAGCTTTTCTTCTGGCAGACACGATTGAAATTCAAAGTTTAAAAAGCAAAATGCAAAATTAGAGTCTGTTCATCGCACTTCGGTTACCGTCGGAACAGACCATCCTCGCACTCTAAAGAGTGCGGCTACAGTTAACCCAAACTATCTTCGCACCCGACGGGTGCGGCTACACTTAAACCAAACTATCCTCGCACCCGACGGGTGCGGTTACATTTGATCGAACAGCCCGGTCATCTCTATTGCAGACAAGGCAGCATCCCAGCCCTTGTTGCCGGCCTTGGTTCCTGCGCGCTCGATGGCCTGCTCCAGGCTGTCGGCAGTTATCACGCCGAATATGGTAGGCACGCCGGTATCGAGCGATATCCTGGCTATGCCCTTGGCTACCTCGTTGGCAATGTAATCAAAATGAGGAGTTTGGCCCCTGATTACCGCGCCCAGACAGATGACCGCATCGTACTTCTTACTCTGCGCCATCCTGAGGGCGGCATAAGGTATCTCGAAAGAGCCCGGCACCCAGGCGATGGCGATCTTTTCGTCTTCCGCGCCGTGACGGCTCAGGCAGTCCAAAGCACCCTCCAGCAGTTTGTGCGTCACGAACTCGTTGAATCGGCTGACCGTGATGCCGAAGTTCTTTCCCCTGGCATCCAGCATACCCTGTATGATTCTTGGCATAATGACTCCTTTCTGGCATTCTGTTCGACAAGATTACGCACTCAGCCGGTTCTTTTCCGCGTTTTCTCGTCAATACCCAAAATCCGCGAAGAACCGTTAGGCCTGGCCCCTAGAAGATGACCCAGCTTGTCACGCTTGGTCTCCAAATACTTGATATTCTCTCTGGTGGCAGGTGCCTCGGTGGGAACGCGCTCTGTGACCTCAAGCCCGTATCCTTCAATCCCTATGATCTTCTTGGGATTATTGGTTATCAGCTTGATGGTAGAGAGACCCAGATCCACCAGAATCTGCGCTCCTATGCCGTAGTCGCGCAAATCCGGCTCAAATCCCAGCTCGATGTTGGCCTGCACCGTGTCCAGCCCGCAATCCTGAAGCTGGTAAGCCCTGATCTTGTTGGATAGACCGATTCCCCTTCCCTCCTGTCTCATGTACAGAAATACTCCCAGACCTTGCTTTTCGATCATGGTCAACGCGTGTCCCAGTTGGTCGCCGCAGTCACACCTGGCAGAACCGAAAACGTCGCCGGTCAAGCACTGCGAATGCACCCTTACCAGCACGTTCTTCTTGCCTTTGACCTCCCCCTTCTCCAGGGCCAGGTGGTGATGCTCGTCGATTATGCTCTTGTAAAGGTGAAGCTTGAAATGTCCGAATCTGGTCGGGAAGTTTACGCTGACGATTCTCTTTATCAGTTTCTCCTTCTTGGTTCTGTATTCGATCAGATCCTTCACCGACACGATCTTCATGTCAAACTGCTGTGCTATCTCCGTGAGTCTGGGGAGGCGGGCCATGTGCCCATCCTCGTCCATGATCTCGCACAATACGCCGGCTGGATACAGTCCTGCCAGCCTGGCCAAATCCACCGTGGCCTCGGTATGTCCTGCCCTGCTCAGTACTCCCCCATCCTGGGCCTGGATGGGAAATACGTGACCCGGCCGGGCCAGATCGTCCGGCTTGGCCCTGGGATCGATCAAGGTCTTTATGGTCTGGGCACGGTCGTGGGCAGAGATGCCGGTGGTGGTGTTGTAGACTGCGTCCACCGAAACGGTAAAACGGGTGCCCAGCTTGGCGGTATTGACCTTCACCATGGGC
>CAYFQZ010000287.1:0-2637 GCA_964345305.1 uncultured Ignavibacteria bacterium
TAGCCACTCTGGTGGCCAGCCTTCCCAGAATCTTGTTTTTGGCGTCGACTACAAACCAGTTTCTGTCGATCTCCGAAACTGCCGGCGTATACGTCTTCATCACTTTCTCCTTCCGCAAATCTGCTAATATAACACCCAATCCCCACTTGTCAAGCAAAATCAACTGGCTCTTTGCTCCAGTTCCCTCCAAATTCTCCCTAATCCATAAACAGCTGACTCCACAACTCCAGCGTCAACAGACATCCCACCTGCGCTGCCCACCTGTCTCTCCCCACCACGTCTCGTTCGATCAATCCCCTGACACTTTCGGGTTTGAAATAGCCCCGCCCGAGAGATCTGTCGTTCAGAAGTGTACCAATCACAAAATCCTTAACCTCATGCCGCATCCATTTGCCATAATTAGTGTATGTACGTGTCTTAGGTGCCAATTTGACAATCTTGTCTTTCGTTTTTCTCAAGAGCAGCCGTGTCGTACCACTGCTGGCCGGCAGCCCGGTTCTCTGGTAACGAATCCGCCCCAGGGGGGGAAATTTCTCAGCCAGGAGGCGCCGGTGAAAATTCGCCAGGGCTTTCTCCTTTGCGGGCAGCCGGGATACAAAATCTACCAGATCGTAGTCGGCAAATGGGACTCTGTATTCCATCTGGTCATTGTCAAGCAAAAGGCCATAAAGAAACGACTTCGGAGCCAGCTCCCTGAAACGGAAGTAATAGAACTTGTCGAAGGGTGAATCTGAGGGTGCACTTCCCACCAGACTAGCAAAGGATTCGAAAGGATAATCCTTTGTCTTCGAATAGAATCTCTCTGTCAGGAGGACTTTAAGTTCGGATTGGGAAAAGGGATGACGCATACTGGTAAAGAGTCTTTCAATCCAGCCTTTAGAATGGCCGGCGAGGAGCAATCGGGCGGCTGTGAACGACAGGAATCCAAAAAGCTCTCCTCCCATGAAACCGTTCAGAACCACCGACGCCCTCTTACGGATTTCCGGTGCGAACTCGATCCCGTGGAAGTTTGTGCAGCTGTCCATCCCCTCGGTCAGCCACACCCCGTGTTCCGCCCAGGTTATTAGAAAAGTAGGTGAGATTTCCAGAAAACGGTTCTCCATACCGACGCAATCGGCACTGGCTCTGGCAAGCTCTTGATCCGGACATGCGGCAGTGCCGAAAGTGAAGGTGTCGAGCTCAAAGCCGAGTTGGCTCGCAGCCCCCAGGATAGTCCTGGAATCAAGCCCGCCGCTCAAGGACAAAACCTTGGGAAGGTCGTCGTCCATCTGCCTCTTGACTGCCTGCTTCACCAGGAAGTGTGCTCTGTCGAGCGTCCCCTTCTTGTCAACAGCTTCGGCTTTGCAGTCCAAGTTCAAAGTCCAGTACGACCGCCTCATGAGCCGACCCTCCCGGAACGCCAGTATGGATGCAGGGGAAAGAGTTTTGATCCCGGCGAAGAGAGTCCTGTCTTCAAGGATCGCACACAGGCTAAGGAATTGGGCCAGACCCTCAAGGTCGACTTCTCTCTTGACCTCTGCCAGGCCCAGGATGGCCTTCATTTCCGACGCAAAAACGAGTAGGCGGCCTTGCCACCAATAATACAGAGGTCGAAGGCCGAACCTGTCGTTGGCTAAGGTCAGACTGTTTGCGCGGCAATCCCAGAGGGCCAGGGCAAACGAACCATTCACGTGCTGGACTGCTTCGATTCCTCGTTCTTCTATCAGCTTCAGAAGCGACAAGGCATGGTTCTTTGGCGGCAGACGGCCGTTTCCCTGCTGAGGTTGAGAGAAAGCTTCGGGATAACTGTACACCTCGCCGTACATGGTTAGACACAAGGATCCATCGTGGTTAAACACGGGTTGAGGGTGGGGGTCGATTATGCCCAGGGTGGCCCGGCCTACGGCTACCGGTCCCTGGCGAAATCGATCCACCAGGTTCCAGGGTTCATGCTTCATCCGGGAAAGCATGACCTCGATCTTCTCTGCCAGGTCGAACCTTCCTTGGAAATCGACGATTCCGGCGATGCCCGGCAAGGCGTTCTCCTCAATCTAGACTTTGACTCTTGACGTGGCCTGAAACGACCGCAAGACGGGACAAGCTGCCAACGGACAAAAGACCAGAACCTGGCCTGAACAAGGTTCTGGTCTGACACAGTACTAACTTGACTATCGGGAGCCCAAGACGGGCTTTTGATTGCTCTATTCAGGCTGTACCAAGCCGGAGTCCGAGATGACCGGGGCGCTGCCTTCTTCCATGATGCCCAGCATGTACTGGGCGTCATCTGCCAGATCACAGTCCGGATAGTCCTGGATAACCTTCCGGTAGCTGACCTTGGCGTTTTCGTAATCCTTGAGGTTCTCCGAGTACACGAATCCGATCAAGAACTGCGCCTTGTATGCCTGTTGACTCTCAGGATAGATCTCCAGGATTTCCTCGTAGGTTTTGACGGCAGAGTGGAAATCGCCTTTCTCGGAGTATTCCTGTGCCAGAGTGTAAAGCTCCTCTTCGGTCTTCTTGCCGCTGGAACCTGAAGAACACGAGAGTATCAGGCTGCCGATCATCAGTGCGGCCATGACGCTTGCGGTCTTCCTCAATTTCGGAACCTCCTCCTTGCGGGAATCTAGAAGAAATCTTGATTATTCGATCTTTTGTTCT
>CAYFQZ010000288.1:0-1752 GCA_964345305.1 uncultured Ignavibacteria bacterium
CGTGAATCCCAGGGCGGCGCGATCTATGGTCACGTTCGCACCGATCTCGACGTCATCCTCTATCTTCACGCCTCCTATCTGCGGAATCTTGTGATGTCTTTTCTTGTCTCTGGCATAGCCGAACCCGTCCGAGCCGACCACCGTGCCGGAGTGAATGACCACGTTCTTTCCTATCTCTACGTTTTCCCTTATCGTCACGTTAGGATAGATGAACGAGTTTTCGCCGACAAGCGAATCGCCTCCGACGAAGGTCCCCGCCAGTACCTTGACATTGCTCCCCAGATGTGCACCTCGCTCCACCACCACCTGCGGGCCGAGGTACACCCCCGGGTCTATCTTGACCCCGTCCTGCACAACTGCCCTCGGATGAACGCCCTCAGGGTAGCTCTTCTTCGTGTCGACGAACAGCTCCATCGCACGGGCGAAGGCCAGATAGGGATTGGCGTGCCTGATGAGAGGCCTTCCGATCCCCTCCGTCTTCGTTTCCGTCCCCACGATGACTGCCGAGGCGGATGTGCTTTTCAGAAAGTGAGCATATTTAGGGTTGGCCACAAAGGTCAGATCACCGGCTCGGGCATCTTCGATCCCGGCCAATCCGGTTATCCTCACAGATCTATCCCCCGTCAGCACTCCCCCCACGTGGTCAACTACTTCCCCTAATTCTCTATCCACTTTCGCTTTTTTCCTTATCAGGCACGAGTCGGGAATTCTCTCAAGTAAGGCCATCACTCCAGTTTGCCAAGCTCTTCCAGCACCAGATCGGTCAGATCAAGATTCTGCTTGGCATATGCGATGTTTCCATTCACCGAATCGAATATCATGATGAAATTCTCCTCGGTGGCGATCTTCTCCAGCACCTGATTGATTTTTTCGAGGATGGGCTTGGTCAGTTCAGCGTTTCTCTTCTCCGCCAGCCCGCCGGGGCCGAAGACGTCATTGGTGAGCCTCTGATACTCCAGTTCTTGAGCCTTCAGGTTCTCCTCTTTCTCTTTCCTTTTGGCCTCGCTGAGCAGCAGCTTTGTGTTTTCAAAATCCTGTTTGAGGCTGTCGACGACCTGCTCCAGTTCAGCTATCTGATCCTGCCACACCTGCACGTCCTTGTCGAACTCGGCCTGGGCGTCTTGAAAATCCCTGAACTCGGTGCGAAGCCTCATCGAATCCACGTACCCGATTTTCCCCTCTTGCGATGACGTTTCGCCGGCCCAGAAGAGAAGCAGGATTGCCAGGGATAAGAAGATTACAGCCAAGATTGACCTATATTTTGCTTTCACTTTTCTCCTCCTCAATAAACCTGTTCTGGGCGATACGTTTCTGCCACCGACCGTTCCCTTGAGTTGGGGAGGCCACTAAAAGGCGGTACCGAATTGAAAATGAGGTCTCCACTCTCCTCTGTCCAAACCATCAAACCCGTACCCGAAATCAAACCCGATCACCCCCATGCCGGGGATCACCAGTCTGGCTCCCAAGCCCAGCGACCGGAAGAGGTCTCTGTCCGATTTGTGTTGCAGAGCGAACGGTCTCATCGCTCTACCGCTCAACCAGGCGTTTCCGGCGTCAGCAAAGAGAAGGAAATACATCTGTTGCTCCACCAGCGGGTACTGCAGCTCCAGGTTATATACGAGCAGACTCCTTCCTCTTAAGTCTCTCCCCTGGGAATCGACCGGCCCGATGGAACCAGCGGGGTATCCCCGAATCATCCCATCCGGATCCGTCCCCCCGGGTGAGAAGCGCTCCCCGTAAATCTGGGGTGAA
>CAYFQZ010000289.1:0-3525 GCA_964345305.1 uncultured Ignavibacteria bacterium
GATTCCCCTTGCATCAATTCCGGTAAGCCGGGCAGCCCGGTGCCTTCCGGCGGCGGCCAGCGCGTTGACATGGGAGCATTTGAGTACACCCTTGGGGAGATGATCTGCGGAGACGTGAATAGAGATGGACTAACGGATTACGGAGACATAACCAGCCTGGCCGGTCACCTTTCCAGAAGGCTCACTACCACTGTTCCCTTGCAGGTAGGAGACGTGAATCGCGACGATGTGATAGACAAAAACGACCTGGCCCACCTTTACGAGTCTCTTTACTACTATGGGCCGGAGCCCTGTGGCCAACGCAAACCGAAAGATCGCTTAACCAGCAAGTAGCGAAAAAGAAAGCCGCCCCTTCTGGGGCGGCTTTCTTCTTAATCCCGGCGATGCAGCGGGTATACCTTATGCCTCTATTCCGTACTTCTTGATCTTCTCAAATAAGGTAGTGTAGTCAATTTTCAAAGCCTGGGCGGCTTTTCTCTTGTTCCCTCGCACTTGCGTCAGTACCCTCATTATGAGGGCTCTCTCGGCTTCTGCCTGAGCGTGCTGTCCCACCTCCTTCAGCCCTGCCCCTTCCCGCAGCCTTATCTCGTGCGGCGAAGGAATTCTTATCGCCAGGTGCTCCGGCAGAATCTTCTTGCCTTCGCACAAGATTATCGCTCTCTCTACCGTGTTCTCCAATTCCCTCACGTTGCCCGGCCAGTGGTATTTGTCCAGAAGGGATATTGCCTCCCTGGAGATGCGCTTTTTGGGCTTTTTCATCTCGGCGCAATATTTCTTCACGAAATAGTCTGCCAGATCCGGTATGTCCTCCCTCCTCTCTCTCAGAGGCGGAATGGTGATGGGAAAGACGGACAATCTATAGAACAGGTCCTCGCGAAACTCCGTTTTCTCCACGGCCTTTTTCAGGTCGGCATTGGAGGCTGCCACCACTCTGACGTCCACGGTTATGGTCTTCGTTCCTCCCAGCCTCTCGAAAGTTCTGTCCTGAAGGACGCGGAGCAGTTTTGCCTGGAGGGCAATATCCAAATCACCCACCTCATCCAGGAAGATGGTCCCTCCCTGAGCTATCTCGAATTTCCCCATCTTCCGGGCAACCGCTCCGGTGTAGGCTCCCCTTTCTGATCCGAAAAGCTCATTCTCCAGAAGCTCTCTGGGTATGGCCGCACAGTTTATAGCCACATAGGGGCCCTTCCTCCTGTTGCTCAGGCTGTGTATGGCCCGGGCAAAGAGTTCCTTTCCGGTCCCGGATTCACCCAGCAGCAGGACCGTAGTGTCTGAGGAAGCCACCTTTTGAATCAGCCGGGAGACCTCCTGCATCTTCTCGCATTTCCCTATGATCTCCGCATATCCCATGTGATGGCCCAGTTCCTCTCTCAGCAGAACGTTCTCTGCTACCAACCTGCAATTCTCCATGGCTCTCTTGATGAGAACGCCCAGATGGTCGGTGTCGAATGGCTTGGTGAGAAAATCGAACGCCCCTTCCTTCATGGCCTCGACCGCGGTTTCGATGGTACCGTAAGCGGTCATCAGGATGACTGCCGCATCCTGATCCATCTCCTTAAGAGATGAGAGTACCTCAATGCCATTCATTCTGGGAAGCTTCAGATCCGCCAAAACCACGTCGTACTTTTTCTCCCTGGCCTTCTCCACCCCGCCCTCTCCGTCTCGCGCAGTCTCCACCTCGTACCCTTCAGCCTCCAGGGTCTTGAGAAGCATCTCTCTCATGCTATCTTTGTCTTCGATCACCAAAACCGAAGGCATAGCCCCCTCCTTGCTGTCACAACAGTTCTGCCCTCAAAGAAAAGAATCTAAAATACCTCTGGAGTGATCGACACAAGTTGCCGCCACTTTTGAACGGACGGGCAAAATGTATGAAAAATGGGCATAGGCGAGGAACTGGGCCAGAGAAAGGTTCGAGCCCCTCTGAAAACATCTCCCCGGGTTGCCCCCTCACATCATCACCTGTCGAAAGACCGGCAGAAGTTGGAAGCAACGACTCGAGAGCGCGTCGTGACCGAAGACGCTGTCGGCCGCTCAGGGCTTGCAGGTGCGGCAGGGGGCGTAGCCGGAATCCAGCGCCTCTCCCCTGCTCTCAAAACGCATCCTGTTCTGTCTTTGTATCTTTTCTGCCCACCGGCAATCGGGGCGATGGAATACAAACCTTTTGGATTTCCTGGAGGCAACGTAGTACTCTTCCTCGGAGACGGCTACAGACCAGATCCCTGCCTGGTTGTCTCGCGCCTCCTTCTGGAGCGAAACGAAATCATCCCGGTATTTCAGGTTGGGAGAGAACAGGTAGACCGAGGCCAGTCCCCTTCTTATCAACTCCGCGTTCACCAGGAGGCTGTCCACCCACACGTAAGCCAACACTCTGCCGTACCCATCTCGTTTGTCTATGTCGTACTCCAAACGCAGCTTCTTTCCTCGCACCAGCTGCCGGTTTGTCTCGGTTGCCTCGGCAAAAAAGGAATCTCCTTGCTCCGGCGTATCGATTCCGATGTAGCGAACCACGTTTCCGTTGTTCAGGACGATGGTATCACCGTCGGTGACCTCGCTTACCCTGATTCCCAGGATAGATGGATACAAGGTGAAGACCAACACTACCACCATCACCACAAAAGCGGCACACAGTATCCATCTGGTAATAGCAGAAGTTGTTTTCATCTTCCGTCGGTCTTGTGTGGGATCAGTCTGACTCAGTGGTCGGAATACCTGAACTTATCGGCAGAGCCAGTCGATTTCTACTGAAGCACCAGATCGCTGGTACCGTCTTCATTTTCCGCCACGTATACCAGGTTTTCAACCGAGTCTTTGATATCGTCTATGTGGGTGATAAGGAATATCTGGGCAAACCTGTTTTTCAGCTTGGCCAGTGCATTCAAAATGTTCTCTTTCCTGAGCAGATCCTGGCTGCCGAAGATCTCATCCAGTATGATGAAAGAAAATCCCGCCTGGCTGGATTCACAGATAAGAAGCGAGATGGCGATTCGCAGACACAGGTTGGCCAGGTCCGTCTCCCCCCCGGAGAATCTGTTCATGGGGAACCTTTCCCCCCGGTCGTAGATGTAGATTTCGTAATCTTCGTCCAGCTCCAGATCCTCATATCTATTTTCGCTCAGCTCCAGAAACAGGTTCCTGGCATAACGCGAAAGCGTCGGTCGGATCCTTCCGATCAAGGAAACCCTGAAATCGGCGAGCAGCAAATCCAGCTTTTCCAGATAGCGCTGCTCCGTCTGCCACCCTTTGATCTCCTGCTCCAGCTTGACCGTATCTTCTATCTCTCGCTTGATCTGGTCAATCTCCTTCTGGCTAATCTCAAGCTGATGCTGGATGTCCTTCAGGGCCAGTTCGGTCGTATGCAGCTCTTTCCTCTTCTGCTCCAGGTCACTTTCCGCAGCCCGGTACTCTTCTTCGGAGAATCGAAGCGCCACGACGGCTTCTTGCGTGCCGATGCGGCCGAGTGCGACGGCCGTTTCCTTCGCGTGTTCTTGGTACTCGTGCCGAGAGAGCCATGGGATTAGGAGG
>CAYFQZ010000290.1:0-5485 GCA_964345305.1 uncultured Ignavibacteria bacterium
AGAGCACGACTCCCTGCGTTTGATCTTTCCGTGACAACCGCGAAGCGGAGACGATCGATTCCTTCAGTTGCTCAAGGCCGTCTCCCTTCAGAGCCGACACTTCCAGGAGCGGCTGAAAAGGCTTGACCTTTTCCGTAGATACGTCTCTCACAATCTCTTCGTTCTTCCGGATCAGATCCGGCGAGGCGATATCCGTTTTATTGAAAACCAGCAAGCGGTTTCTGTCCTCGGTCTGAGTAATTAGCTCCTTATCCTGGCTGTCGATTTCGGCGGACGTATCGATCACCACAAGCAGCAGGTCTGCCTCGCTCATCTCGATCTTGGTTCTCTTTATGCCCTCCAGCTCGATTGTATCCTTAGAGATATGGTAACCTGCGGTATCCACCAATCTGACCGGAATTCCCTTGAAGCTGGCCAGCTCGGAGATCACGTCCCTGGTGGTCCCGGGAATGGCGGTCACGATGGCGCGATCCTCTTTCAGAAGGGCATTCAGCAAGCTGGACTTACCCACGTTGGGCTTACCCACTATGACCACGTTGAGACCCTCCTTCAGGATCTTTCCGTCATCATAGGTGTCCAGCAGACTCTCTAGGTCTTTCTGAATGGACTTGATCTCTTCGACGACTTTGCTCCGGTCCATCGGCTCGACGTCTTCTTCGGAGAAGTCTATTTCCACTTCCAGCCTTGCCAGAATGTCGATCAGCTTTTCGCGATAGGCATTGATCTTCTGCGAAATATCACCCTTTAGATGTCTGAGCGCCATCTTCAGCCCCAGGTCGGTCTTGGCCCGAATCAGTTCCGCCACTGCCTCAGCCTGGGAGAGATCGATCCGGCCGTTGACAAACGCCCTGAGGGTAAATTCTCCCGGCTCCGCAAGACGTGCGCCGCCTTTGAGGGCCTGCTCCAGCACCCTGGTCAACACTAGTTGCCCGCCGTGACAGCTTATCTCGATCAAGTTCTCTGCGGTATAACTTTTGGGGGAAAGGAACACGGAAAGAAGAACCTCGTCGATCACTTCGCCGGTGCGGCAATCGATAACTTCACCGTAGCTAACTCGATGGGAGGGAAGTTGGCTGACAGGTTTTTCGCCCCTGAACATTCTCTCGGCAATCCTGATGGAGCCCTTTCCCGAGATGCGAACCACCCCTATACCCCCTTCGCCAAGAGGGGTCGAAATCGCTGCAATGGTATCATCAAGCGCAGAGACAGCGGATTTCTCTTCTCTTGTCATTTTAGAAATATAGCTGATTTCGTGTATGATGTAAAGAAGGGAGAGGAGACAAAACTGAAAGGGGCGGATCAATTCCCGCCCCTGTGCGTCCTCGGTATTTGTGGGGGCCAGATTTGTGCGGCCACGCGGGTTCGATAAATCGAACCCCTACAGATGACTCTTCTCAACCGTCACAGGGCACCGGGCCGCCCTTGAATAGGTAGTTCAGCAGGTAGATCGCATCCCCCAGATCGACTGCCTCGTCGCAATTGACGTCCCCAATCTCCAACCAGGGAACAGGCGCCGGGCCACCCTTGAACAGGTAATTGAGCAGATAGACTGCATCTCCCATGTCTATCACCCGGTCTGCATTGGCGTCTCCACGCAGGAACTCGAAATATTTGATGGTGGCGAAGTCGTAGTTCGTAGAGCCACCCTCGCTGAACCCGGTCACAAAGACGTTCCCGAAACGGTCCAGCGCCAAATCGGTTGCCTCATCGTTACCCATCATCGGCCCTTCATATCGCTGCACCCAAACCTCGTTACCCGAAGAATCATACATTATGGTGCAAAAGTCCAACTGTGCCCCCTCACGGAAGCTACTTCCCGTAACGTAGACGTTTCGAGATTCATCTACCGTCAGCGCAGATGGAATCTCGGGCACCAGCGCCGCGCCGTGGAGTCTCGCCCAGCGCTGGTTTCCTGAGGCATCATAAACTATGGTGCCGTAATCCGTGCAGGCGAATCAGCCGGGGTTTGTGTTGGTAGTTCCCGTCACGTATACGTAGCCGAAAGCATCTACGGCCAAGGCGTAGGCTTCGTCCGGTCCGCCTACGAGACCATTGTACCTTCTTACCCACGCGGTGTCGCCGTTTGGAAGGTACTTTATGGTGACGTAGTCGCTTTCCCCGGTATCCTGGTAGCTCTTACCTGTGACGTAGACGTTGCCAAGACCGTCAACGGCTATGGCTGCGGCTCCATCTTCGCCGTTTCCCGATCCGTTGTGCCGTCTCACCCAGGCAGTGTCTCCGTTGGGAAGATATTTCACCGTGGCGTAGTCCGTGCTTGTTTCGATGCCTACGCTTGTGCCGGTCACGTAAATGAATCCAGACTTATCAACGACTATGTCGCTAGCCGCGTCGCTGCCGTCTCCGGGCCCATTGTATCGCGCAACCCACGCGGTGGCTCCGCTGGGCGAGTATTTTATGGTGGCGTAGTCGTAGTGGGTATCACCGCCCCGGCTATATCCTGTGACGTACACGTAGCCGGAATCATCCACGGTCACGGCCTGGGCCACATCCTGTAGGTCCCCCGGCCCATTATATCGCCGTGAGAACAGGCAATTGCCGAGTGAATCATACTTCAATGTAGCGTAGTCCATCCCTCCGGCGTTGCCGTAACTGGATCCGGTCACGAAGACATTACCGGAGGTGTCCAGGGCTATTGCGGTGGCGGCATCCCATCCGCTCGCCGGGCCGTCGTAGGTTCTTACCCAGGCCAGGCTTCCGTCGCGACGATATTTGACTGTGGCGTAGTCGGCCAGTGTGGCAAAGCTGGCACAATATCCCGTCACGTAGACGTTGCCCGAGCCATCCACTGCCACCGCAGCGGTGGCATCATAATCGTTCCCGGGCCCGTCATACCTTCTCACCCAGGCGGTATCGACCCGCGCCAAGGCGGGCACGCCGATGCAAACCAGCAGCGCTGAAATGAGCAGTTTTCTGACCATTATCGCCTCCTACCCATGATCGGAGTCGACAAGACTCTGATTCGTTTGCAGCGCTAGACCCACTCTTGGTATACGCCTCGAGGCAAAAAAGGTTCAAGAGCGATCTAGTCCGCTGTGTCGTGATATCGTCCCAGACGAGTAAACGGTCTCGTCTGATGACATCCGTTATCCCGACGCAAACGTTTTACAGGCAGCAAAAAGGTAGAGGGCAAGAGAAGGGATCTTCAAATCAACTGCACGGCTCCGGACCGCCTTTGAAGAGATAATTGAGCAGATAGATCGCATCGCCCAGGTCAACTATATCGTCGCAGTTGACGTCTCCAATTGCCAGGCTGGGCAAGGGAGCGGAGCCGCCCTTGAACAGATAATTGAGCAGATATACTGCATCTCCCAGGTCTATAACCGCGTCTGCGTTGACATCGCCAATCATACCCTGCCTGTACTTGATGGTGGCATAATCATAGGAGCTCGGTCCGCCCTGGCTGTATCCGGTCACATAGACGTAACCGGATGCATCCACCGCTATGTCGACCGGCACATGATCGCCGTCTGAAGGGAAATCGTAACGTTCCACCCAGAGTTGAGAGCCCGAGAGGGAGTACTTCACCGTAGCGAATTCGAAGAACCCGTCGGTCCCTTGGCTTCGTCCCGTCACGTAAACGTTGCCGTACTCGTCTACGGCTATCGCCTCTCCCAGGTCGGTATCTCTCGGCCCCGCATAACTTCTCATCCACAGTTCCTGTCCGGAGGCACCATAAACTATGGTGCCGTAGTCATTGCAGCTGCTTCACCCGGAGGTGGTGCCGATGCGCCCGGTCACGTAGACGTTCCCCCGATCATCCACTACCAGGTCATTGGCCTCGTCCCGGAAGCTCGCAGGCCCGTTAAACCTCCTCACCCAGGTGGTGTCTCCGTTTGACAGGTATTTGATGGTAGCATAATCCTCGTATCCATAGCTGTCGTAACTGTGTCCCGTAACATAAACGTTGCCCGCGGTGTCCAGGGCGATGACCTCGGCATCGTCCGGCCCGTTTCCCGGACCATTGTATCCTTTCGTCCAGAGGACATTCCCTGCCGGGTCATACTTGATGGTCACGTAATCGCAGATGGTCCCGCTGACCGCGGCCGCTCCGGTTACGTAGACGTTGCCGTCGCCATCCACGGCCACGTCATGGGCAATGTCTTCGGCGTCTCCCGTTCCCGCGTGTCTTCTCACCCAGGCGGTGTCTCCGTCAGGATGGTACTTTATGGTGGCATAGTCCATATCGGTTGCGCCGCCGTGGCTTCTTCCGGTTACGTAAACGTTACCGAAATCGTCCACCGCGATGGCCGAGGCCAAATCCTCGTCACTGGCCGGCCCGTCGTATCGGGCCACCCAGAGCTCATTGCCGGAAGAGTCGTATTTTATGGTAACATAGTCGAATCGAGAGGCCACCGTGTTGCTGCTTCCGGTCACATACACATTGCCGGAAGCATCCAGCGCGACGTCCACCTCTTCATCCCGGCCGTCATCCGGCCCGTTGTAGTTTCTCACCCAGGCGGTGTCTCCGTCGGGATAATACTTGATCGTGGCAAAATCGGGGTAGGTCCAGCTGAAGTGGCTGTATCCGGTCACGTACACGTTGCCCAGATGGTCCAGGGCCATGGCAGCGGGCCGGTCATGACTGTTCTGAGGCCCGTTGAACCTGGCGATCCACTCCGTTTCTACCACCTGGGCTAATGCCGGTGCAGTAAGAAGCAAGATCATGATTGGAAGGAGAAGCTTTGCTTTCACGCGGAACTCCTGAATTTCGGAATTGAATGAGATCAATGCCCTTATCTCGCGCAAGACTACGCTTGCTTTCAATATAACCCGGAATCCCCAAAGATCAAGGCCAATTTGGTCCTTTTGGATCGCAAGGGCAAGAATCGGACACTGACCAAGACGTGCGGACCCGTATTGCCTGTGATCCACTGCCCCGCGTATCCGTCGGGCACCGCCGATGCCATGCGCCAGGGACTCGACGACCCGGCAAAGAGTCCACTGCATTTCTGCTTGCGGGTTGGCTCGAAAAACATATATTATAGTGAAAGTGCACTATCTTTTTGGGAGGGTATCTCTATGGACTATGCCTGCCATGAACTCGAAATCTGTCTTAAGAAGAAATCAAAAGACAATTATATCGCCCAGGTGGTGGATTCGGCGGGAGAGAAAAGGGCGGAAAAATCCTTCGTCCTGGAGATGGACAAGCTCAAGATGAGGGAAGACCTCCGGCGGCTGGAGGAGCTTGCCGTAACCTCGAAGCGGGTCGAGGACGAATCCCACATAGACTTCGGCAAGCACATTTTCAATCTGATTCTCAGTGACAAGACAAAAAAGCACTATGATGAGTGTTTGAAAAAAGGCCAGCCGCTCAGGATGAGAATCAGAATCGATGAATCTGCAAAGGAGCTGCAAAACATACCCTGGGAATTCCTGCACGATGGTGAAGACTTCCTGGTCACTCAAGTGGATACTCTGATTTCCCGGCTGCCGCTCAATGTGGGAAAGAAGACTATAGGCACCC
>CAYFQZ010000291.1:0-5016 GCA_964345305.1 uncultured Ignavibacteria bacterium
GAGACCCAGCCCAAAGAGGAAACGACGGCCCGGGTGAGAGTTCATGATTCCAGAAGACGCGCGCCAGATCGAAGGCCTCAGAATAAGTCTCCCCAGGACCCAGGATGAATCCGGACCAATCGCCATAAAAGAGATCATATACCGGCTGAAGCGTATCTCCCTGTTCGTCGGTCAGAATCACCTTTAAGATGCCTCCGCCTGGGAATTTGAAACCCCAGATGCGCACCGTATCGTCACTCACGTTCGTCAACTCGGCACCAAGCCAAATGGTTTCGCAAGTTAGGTAGGTGGTGTCAGCCAGATTGATGCGCAACTCCAACTGCTGCGCCGGGGAATCCGATCCCGCGCAAATAAGAGCCAGTAAGACAAACACACCAGTAAACCATCGATACGTTCTTTTCATCGTTCCAACACCTCCCGTCTGGCATGGAAGTAGAGCAACACATGCGTATCTCGTTTCCCCTACCATTTGACACGATAGATTTTGTTGCAGCATTTGTCGCAGAAGTGAAGATTGTCCAGCACATTCACCCACTCGGGCGAACAATAGGGATGTATCTCCTCCTCGGCCATTATGCAGTCGTCGGCATCATGGTTTGCAGGGTCTTCACACAGGTGAGTCAAGTTAGCCCGCGCGTGGCCGAGTTCGTGTATAATGACACGGGGAACCATTCTTGATTCATTTGGGTAGAGCCTTTTGATGTTTTGCAGGAAGATATAAACGGTAGCTCTTCCCTCAACCCCTTTCCAGGTCGCCAACCCCATAAGGTCCTCTGGTTCTAAACCTTCTACGTTTCCCAAGGATACCAAGTAGCATGTGCGGTCCCAGGTACCATCATTAAGTGTGTCGCCCCAACTCCTTACGAGGCTATCTAACTGACTGAAATTGTAGACTACATAATCGAGCTCATTGCTTTCTACTATCCACAGATGCGTCTTTGCGTCCCTGAAAGCTTCAGTCACCCAATGCTCCGAGCCGGTGGTAAAAGCATCCCAACCATCCATCCAGTCGTACTCGAACTCGAAAATGCTCAAGGTATCCGGTGGTGGGGGTGGCGGTGGAGGTGGCGGCGGGCCGCACTTATGTCCCAAACATGGAACGGCGGCAATGAGAATTGCTAGTAGGTACAACTTAACATGGTTCAACTGTGAAACCACCTCCCTTGCAAAGACGATGTCCTCAGCGTGCTTGTCAATGCGCGCTCGCCTAGGAGCTGGAATCCGCTTTGCTCATTCTCCAACTCCCCAAACGCCAACGGATAAGCCGTGCTGCTGCCGCTAGTGCAATCTGAAGGGTGAGGATGTTGCCTCTTCCTGCTAACTACATGAGAGTAAAGATTCCGATGTGTTACTTTTTTTTGAATTTCTCGTTACGCACACCGCCTGTCAAGGGAAAAAACCGCAGCACTGCGGGAATGACCCTATCATCTGCCCGTTTGCTTCCGAGCTATCCGTCTGCGACTGAGGAAGTTGATTTGGCGAGAAACACACCGACATACCCTATCCTTCCCGGCTCCCTGCGGTATGCTCTCTGGTCCGCGTTTCTGCCTGCAGGCAAGAGGCCAGAAGTCCGACGGATGCTCAACTGCTAACCGGTGAGAAAGAGAAAAACAACGAGGCAAAACCAGGATTGCCCAATCCAGGGGAGAGTAACGGAGAGCTTTAGCTTCCAAAGGGGCGGTGGAGAGTTGAAGGTCTCCCCGACATAAAGAAAACCACAACCTAACTGAAGCTAGGTTCTGGCTTTTTCCCACGTGACTCGCCTTCAAGGAATTCGAGGGGATTGACGGACTACTTCAACAGCAGCATCTTCTTCGCGATTTTTGTGTCCTGGGTAGCAAGCTGATAAAAGTATATGCCGCTGGCGACCTCCCTTCCCTGCTGGTCTTTCCCATCCCACATCACGGAATGCTCGCCCGGCTGCATCTCTTCATCCACCAGCGTCCTCACCACCTGCCCCCGCAAGTTGTATATCTTCAGGGTGGCGCGAGCCGAGCGGCCGGTGAACCGTGAACCATGAACAGTGAACCGAATTTCCGTAGTGGGGTTGAAGGGATTGGGGTAATTCTGGTGCAGCCTGAACTGCAGGCGGACGGATGCGTGCTCCTCCTCGACCGAGGTGGGCCTGAAGTTGACCTGCACGTCGTCGATATACCAGCCGTCTGCAGTACCCTCGCCGTCGGAGACCAGGCGAAATCTGAATTTCACGTCTGTCTGTCCCGCGTAAGGGTCCAAAAGAAGATTCACCTGGGTCCACTGGTACTGGCTGTCGGCAAAGGCGGACAGCCTCTCCCAACCCTTGGTTACATCGGTGCTGATCTCCACGAAGCCGCTGTCACCCATCCAGAAGTCGTGCCTGTGCCAGAAGGATAGCTGAGGACTCGCCACACCCGACAGGTCAAAGGCATATCTGGTCTCGGCCCAACTGTCGCTGTTGCTATCATATAACCCGGGCGGGCTGTCGGTAAGGCTGAACCCTCCCCCGTGGGAATCAACCGAGGTTATGCTCCAGTGATTGCCGGTCCCGCCGGTTCTCCACAAGAAAAGCGTATTCTCGAAATCGAAAGTGACAGTCGGGGTGGCAACGTAGAGCCGGAACGCGAAATCGGGCCCGCCCAGCGGCAGATTGATCACGTAGCCCAGACTGTCCTCTGCCGAGAAATAGTAGTCCACCACGCTGCCTTCGCTCTGTGCAGGAATCTCCGCCCCATATTCATTTAGTCCCAGCGATTGTAGATCCAACCTGCTAAAAGGCGAGAGGCTATCCGAGCGCCAGTAGAGAAATGCCGAGTCCTGATCCAGCAGCTCCTCCGGAGCGATGGACGCGGTCACGGCGTACGGATTAAGAGTATCATCGGTAAACAAAGGAGGCGTGTGGCCGATTGCTAGGGCGCCGCTCGGATTGTAATTCAGGGCATCGAAGAGATTAACCAGGCCCCAACCGTAGAGAGTATCCGGATCGGAGGCCCTATCGGCGGTCATCATCAAGGCTTCCCTCACCTGCATGGCCGTCCAGTTCGGATGAGCCGACAGCAGCACGGCGGCGCACCCTGCCACCAGGGGCGTGGATAGCGAGGTTCCGTTGACCCCTCCGTATTCATCTGTCCCTGAGGCTAGGGCGCAAAAAGTTGCCAGCCCTCTGGCCACCACCTCCGGCTTGATCCGTCCGTCGTAGGTGGGTCCGGACGAGCTGAAGCCGGTGATCATACCATCCGAATCCACTGCCCCCACCGCGACCACACTATCTGCATCCGCCGGGGCGCTGATGTAAAACCAGGGATCGTCCCTCTCATTTCCGGCGGCATTCACCACCAATATGCCTCTGGAGGCGGCCAGGTCGGCCCCCTGGGTGCACACGGCGGTGTTGCCGTCCATGTCCTCGTAGGTATACCAGTCGAGGTATCCCACCGAGCTGGACACCACCTCGGCGCCGACCGAATCGGCCCACTCCAGACCAGCCACCCAGTTGTCCTCCTCTATTGGCTGCTCATCCGACTCATCCTCGGTCTTCGCCAGGATAAAACTCGCCTTGAACGCTGGCCCGTAGAGCTTGCCATCGTACTCCCCGCCCAAAGCTGACCATATGTATGTGCCGTGATTGTGCTGGTTAAGCGGGTCCTCTCCCTCGTTCTGGGTATTGCCGTCGTTGTTGATGAAATCCCACTCTGCCACCACCCTCGAGTCGGCGTAAGCGCTGTCGAACGCCTGATGATCCTTTCGATAGCCGGTGTCCAGCATGCCGACCATCACGCCCTGCCCTGTGAACCCTATGTCGTGGACGACCGGGACGTAGATTTGATCCAGCTGCGGAAGCGAGGATCCATAGTTTCTTCCGTATCCGGCGACACCGGTCCTCCGGAAAAATCCGCCTTCCACGGGTACCATCTCTGGCGGGCGTCTCCTGGAGGCGGCCACCTTTGTGATTCTGCGTACGAAGGAAAGCTGAGCCAGCGTATTTATCTTGCGAACTTGAGCCTGCACACTGATCGCATTCAGCCACCGGGATCTGCGCCCGAGCCTGCCGCCGGACTGCAGCACTATGTCTACATATGCTTCATTCAGCGGGAGATCGACGAAATCCACCTTCACGCCGTTTTTGACTCTTCTTTTGCGAGCGGAATCGGTGATTTCGTTCTCAAAGGCAACCTTGGCTTTCTCAAACGCATCAGCGGAGAAGAGACCTTTATCTGTGAAGAAGACCCACACCTTCACGCTGTCATCTGCTGCTTGACCAGCCAGGAATCTTGTTAGAGCCGACGAGACCACCGGATCATCTTTTTCCAGGACCAGTGGAAGGGCTGCTTCATGCGGGGCCTCCGCCAATTCTCTGAACTGCGCCTGCATCAAATGAGGAACACAAATCACCAGCGCCAGCAGAATCGCCGCGAATGCAATATTTCTCACGTGGCAGCGTGCGAATATCCGGATCGCAGACTGACCTAAGCTCCGATGGCTGGCTTCGGAATCCATCTTGAAAACTCCCCGGTAGAAGCGGCTTACAGATCGGCCGCTGCAGTTACTTCCGCGGCGAAGCGCTGCGGCTTCCGATAAATTTAGTCCTTAAGCGAGCGGAGTCAAGCATAAATAGAGACAAAGACAGCACGCAGCGAACCGCTCGGCTGAAATCCTTTGCCGCACCCAAACAATACGTTCCGAAAGAACCACGAAGCAAAGGCTGTTTAGGCGGAATAATCCTGGCTTGCTGCCAGGGCAGGCTAGATCAGTTTTTTCTGGATATCCTCGAAATTGAGATTCAAAGAGGTCTTTACGGGAGGAAGGTCTATGATTCCATTACGTGCAGGGTTTTGGGTCTCAGGCACCCAGCTTAAGGAGAAGCCCAGCTTCTTCTTGTAGGCCAGTGCCAGGTTCCGGTGTCGCTCCACTTCCTTCTGACAGAGCGTGTTCGCCGTCATTTGATAGACCAGCAAGGGACTGCTGCAAAAGATGCTGAGCTTCTGATCTTTAAAGGCCTCGCCGTTCTGTTCGATGAAGTGGGCAAGGGCCAGAAGGCTTACG
>CAYFQZ010000292.1:0-16167 GCA_964345305.1 uncultured Ignavibacteria bacterium
CAGACGGAGAAATAAAACTTGTAGCTTCACGACCGGATCCTCCTTCCCTTAAAAGAGACCCCTCCCCTATATCCCCGTCTCGGCCAAATGAAGAAGGCGGATTAAAGGGGACGAGGTAATGGTTAATTCTGGTCTCGGCAACGATGATCCGGTCACCGTATACCTTTTTCAACCCTTGATGAAATATATCCACCAGCGATTATCTTTCTTATACAGCTTCGCCTTGGTGTACTCTGTCCGACCGGTCTTTTGATCCACAAAGGTCACCTCCACCAGCGCCTGCTCTCCTTCGATGTCCTCCTTGTTGACCACGATCATCTTATTTTGCCACCTCAGGCGAGTGGCTCCGCTTCCCAGGAAGCTCTGCCATATCTGTTCCCTCACCCTCGGAAACACGCGAACTCTCTGTGTGTCCGGCAGCTCTTTCAGCTGCTCGTCTGTGAACTTGTCCAGGTCGAGATACTGACCGAGGGAGGCTGTATCGGCCTTGTTCACCGCCTCGATGAAATCCATCACTACCACCCTGGGGCTGGGCGTTCTGCTGCACCCGGAGGCAAATATGAAGATGAGGGCAAGGCAAAAGAGAAAGATTCGTTTCGGCATTCTGTTCCCTTTTTGAGGTGTTCAAGGATCGCCTATTATTACAAGCGAAAAATAGCGCGCCGGGCTCAAATGTCAACTGCTTTTTGGGTGGCTGAAATTCTTCTCTGTCCGATGAAAATCGCAGGCGAGGGATGGAAGATTGAAGACCGGAAGGCCTGCCAGGATGATACCGTTTAGATGTGAAACTCCACCACGTGCCCGTCCTTCAGAACGAAGTCCTTCTGCACCATCTGACCGTCGAAGACCCCCTCTCCCCAGACACGGGCGTATTTTAAGTTTCGGGCAAAATCCTTGTGGATCTCCTTGGCGGCCTGCAGAAGCGTGCTGCCGATCTTCAGGATGACCGGGTCCTCATAATCAGCTTTTTTTCCCGGGGTTTTCGTGTAGACCCGCAGAATCCGCAAGGTGTCGAATATGTATCTTCTCAGCTCCTCAACATTTGCCTTCTCTTTGGCAGAAAGACGAAAGATGGGAAGTTTGTCTCCAAATGAGTCTTCCAGGATCTTCATATTCGTCTCAGAAAGCGGCATGTCGCTCTTGTTGGCCAGGATGATGGTCTTCTTGTGGGCAATGCCATCCAGAGGGTTTATCTCACCCTCTTGGGGCTCCAGAACTATCTTGTACCCCTCCAACTTGTTAAGTACGGCCTGAACCTCTTCCAGCATCTTCTCCGATCCCAGATCCACAACCAATGCCACCAGATCGGCGTTGCGTATGATCCCTGCCAGCCAGGGCTCCATGAACTCGGCGGCGATGGGAGGCGTGTCCACCAGTTGAATCTGGATGTTCTCGAATGGCATCATCCCGCACAAAGGCTTCACTGTAGAGTATGGGTAGGCGGCTACCTCGGGTGTGGCATTGGTCAGCGACGCAAGGATCTGCGACTTTCCGGCGTTGGCGGGACCCGTCAGCACCACCTGAGCCGCGCCTTCTTTCTCTACATAAAATTGATCGCCCCTTCTGGCTGTCTTCTTTTTCTGCTGAATTTCCTTTTTCAGCTTGGAGATCTTTGCCTTGACATCAGCCTGAAGCTTATCCGTGCCCTTGTGTTTTGGCATGATGGCAAACATCTCGTGCAGTATCTGCAATTTCTGCTGCAAGTCCTTGGCCCGCCTGTATCTTTTTTCGGCCTCGTAGTATTGAGGCGGAAGGTTGGCTGGCATGCCGATCGCTCCCTGGGTGGACAGAGATGAAGCTCATTTTTAATGGATAGCACCTGTCCGGCTCTAAAACTTGCCCTTCAAATAACGCTCCTGTTGAACCAACGCTCTGAGATGATCCTTCTCCCATTCGGCCAAATAGCTCAACAGTGACTTCAACTCCTTGTGTTTGAAGATCTTTGCGTATCTGCCGTAAAATTCCATCGAATTTCTCTCCAGTAGCTGACCGATCCTCAGAGCCGAGAGCTCGAAATGATCCCCCCTTAGCTTTCTCTTGAATCCAGAGGAGAAGATGGGACTCTTTGAACGAACGACATGCTTTTTCCCGCGTCCTTTTCGCGGAGGTCTGAATTCGCTTCTGTCCTTGATCGCCCGCTGCAGTCCCTTGAGCATGCTGGCATGATCCAGCTCATCTTGGGCCATCGAGAGAAAAGTTGCCTTTCCCTTGGCATCCCGGGTTCTTGTTGCCGCAGCCTGGTAGAAATGATAGCCGTCGTTCTCGACGTTCAGGGCTTGGTTCAGCACCTTGAGTAATTGAGCCGCTTTTTCAAGCACCTCGTTCCCCTTTTTTTATATGTATCCTCGGGTGAGACTGAAAGCTCTTCGCCGGTAGAGATGCCGAAGCCTAGAACGGATAAAACCTCGCTTCGGTCCAGTAATCCTCCTGCACCAGCTTCTGTTGATTGACCAGGGCTCTCAGATGTTCACCTTCCCAATCGGCCAGGTAATCGAAGAGCATCTTCATGTCCGGCTCCTCGGCTTGCCGAGCCGATTTCTTGTAGAAATCGATGGCGTTTTTCTCCAACAGAATCCCGATGGAAAGCGCGCTCATCTCGAACTGGCTCTGACTGAGCCTATCCTTGAATTCCTCAGAGAAGATGGGGCTCTCTGAGGTGGTCTCAAGGATGTGCTTCATGTCCTTCACCTCGTCAAATTTGAACTCTTTTTCCTCCTTGACTCTTTCATACAGGCTCTTGAGTATTTGCATGTGGTTGGTCTCATCTTTGGCTAACGAGGCAAAGACTTCCTTTCCCTTGGGGTCCCGGGTCTTCTCTTCCGCCAGGCGATAGAACTGATATCCGTCGTTCTCCACCCTTATGGCTCTCTTTACGATTTCCAGAAGCTGTTCCTGCTTTCCCATCTGCATTCTCCTCCGTTTGTGTCAACCAGACATACGTAATATAAACGCAATACCGGCCATGTCAAGTTTGACCAAAGCCCCTGGCAGACTTTCGAAGCAGACCCTGGTCTCTACAGGATGCCTGGAGTCTGTAGGATTCTGGTATTAGACGCAGGAACGCCGAAGGGCGGCCGTAAAAGACGAGGCATCTCATTGCCTCATTGGGAAAAAGATTGGGGAACAAGCTGCCTGGATGGAATGCCCTTACAACTGAATGGAATGCCTCTACAAAAGGGAGAGCTTTAGGTCGGCTTCAACTACAGGGACCTTATGGAGTGATCAGGTTCACCTCTCCTCTACCCCTGGTTATCTCGCCGACCCGATAAACAGTTTCTTTCAGTGAGGAAAGTCGGCCCACTACCCTGTCCGTATCGGACCCGGAAACGACCAGGATTAGTCCGATCCCCATGTTGAAGACCTTGAACATCTCTTCCTCTTCCACGTTTCCGAGATTCCGAATGAGCCTGAATATGGGCTGTGGCTTCCACGAATTCACGCGAATCCTGGCGTCGCAGTTGCCTGGAAGAATGCGTCTCAGATTTCCTCTGATGCCGCCTCCGGTTATATGGGCGATCCCTTTGACCCTGTGCCTATTCAGTAGAGTCAGGATCGAAGGCGTGTAGCAGCGATGCACCTTGAGGAGCTCCTTGCCGACGGTGGTTCTCAATTCCTTCAGGTAGTCGTTCACGCCGAATCGAGCCTTATCGAAGAGCACTCTGCGAGCCAGCGAATACCCATTGGTATGAAGGCCATTTGATCTCAATCCGATTATCTGATCTCCCGGACGGATGGGGGAACCGTCGATGATTCTCTTTCGGTCGACCACGCCCACGATACATCCCACCAGATCGTATTCACCTACTTTGTAAAACTGCGGCAGCTCCGCGGTTTCTCCGCCTATGAGGGCACAGCCGGCCTTCCTGCACGCCGCGGACAAGCCTCTGACGATCTGCTCCACCACGTCCGCATGAAGCTTGCCGATCCCGATGTAGTCCAGGAAGAATAAGGGCTTCGCGCCGTGGACCAGTATGTCGTTTGCACAGTGATTGACTATGTCCTGCCCCACGGTATCGTGTTTTCCCATCATGAAGGCCACCTTCAGCTTGGTGCCCACCGAATCGACGCTGGAAATGAACACAGGGTCCTTGCATTTCAATCCTCTCAGCGAGAAAAAACCTCCGAAGCTTCCGATGCCCTTCAACACCTGGGGAGTGAAGGTCGACTTGGCCAACCCTTTGATTCTCTCCGTGGCCTCGTCGCCTGCGGCGATATCGACTCCGGAGTCTTTATAGGTAAGTTTCCTTTTCACGTTAACCTCGAATATACTCTTTGGATTTACGTGCCGGAATTAAGCGAGTGTGTTTTGACGAAACGGAAGTGAGCGATATCCGATATCTTCAGCTATCTTACAGCAGTCTTTGGCCGTTTATCTCCAGCTGAAACTTCAGTCCCAGAAACTCTGCTGCTCTTCGGCAGACGATCATTCGGGAAAGGAAAATTTCAAAATACTCCATCACCTGAGAGATGGAAGTGTCGATCTTGATTTCCAGGGTTATGAGCTTCTTGTCCTCCTCCACCCTCAGAAACGAGCTTTTGGCCGCATAATTCACCCGATCGTGGATATCCAGCTTTATCCCTTCCAGCGTCCGCACCCGGGAGCTGTGCACGTCGGATTTGTCCGCCAGGATTATGGCAGCGCAGATGTCGGAGACCGGCAGGCCGTCCTTTTCGTCATGATTCCCTATGGCCGCCATTATCTCCAAAACGTCGTCGATGGGCATTCCCATTCCCGAGAGGATGGAGCGGGCCATCATGGCTGCAGTTTGAGCGTGATAGTCGCGATTGATCACGTTCCCTATGTCGTGAAGATACGCGGCAATCGAAGCCAGATGCGCCCTCTTCTCGGGATACTTCAGCCTGGTGAGGATATTGAAGGCGATGCTGGCAGCTAAACTGGCGTGTCTCTCCCCGTGCTCGGTATAGCCTATTATCCCCAGGATCTCATCCGACTTCTTGATGAGATGCCTCACCTCTTCGTTCTTCTTGACGTCCTCCACGGTTATCATACTGCTTCACCTCTATAGAACTTTATCGGAGCAAAAACTCCGGACTTTTCGCAAGCCGGGCTTGACCGGATCGAGCAAATTTCTACGAATGCCGAAAAAGAAAGGTTGGACGTTCCGGGCGGCTCCGATTAAAGCATATCCACCGGATCGACATCGACGGTCGCCCGAACCGCAGTTTTCCGCTTCGTTCTTCTCTCCTCTTCCAGTAGCTCCCTGATCAAACCGCCCGTCCTGATGATATTCTTAGTCTTTATCAAAAGCTGCCAGCGATACTGGTTTTTTATCTTCGACAACGGCGCCGGAGCGGGACCCAAGATCGCGATGCCCTTTCGCCCTTCGGATCTGGCCTTCTTTTCCAGCCTGGAAGCAAACCTTCTGGCGCTGTCGCTTGTCGCCTTCACAGTTCTGCCGGAGAAGAGGGCCAGGATCAGATGGTTGAAGGGAGGATAGCCTAAATCCCGGCGCTGCTCCAGCTCCCTTCTGTAGAATTCCTCGAAATCGTGCGAAGCGGCGAGCTTGATTGTCCAATCTTCCGGATAATGAGTCTGGACCACGACCTCCCCTTCCTTGACCCCCCTTCCGGCCCTGCCTGCGACCTGGGTTAACAGTTGAAAGGTCCGCTCCCTCGAGCGAAAGTCCGGAAGATCCAACCCCACATCAGCGGAGATCACTCCCACCAGGGTTACATCGGGAAAGTCCAGACCCTTGGTGATCATCTGTGTTCCCACCAGAATGCCGAACTTCTTTTTTCCGAAATCGGACAGCAATCTCCTGTGAGCCCCCTTTCTGGATGTCGTATCCAGATCCATTCTCTCCATGGTTGCGCTGGGGAAGTTCGCTTTGAGCTCTTCCTCGATCTTCTGGGTTCCGGCTCCCCTGTATGTGAACCTGAATCCCCGACAACCGGGACAGAGATCCGGCGCCTTTTTCTGATAATTGCAGTAATGGCACCTCAGCGAGAAGTCTGTCCGGTGGAAGGTCAAAGTTATGTCACAGCGAGGGCATTTCTCCACGTGGCCGCAGTCCTCACATTTCACGAACGTGGAAAAGCCGCGCCGGTTCAAAAACAGGAGGACCTGCTCCCCTTTTTCCACTCTGTCTTTCAGGCGAATTTCAAGAGCGGAGGAGAGAAGACTTCGCTTCCCTTTTTCTCTGTCCCGGGTCAGGTCGAAGATCTCAACGCGGGGAAGTTCTCGCTTTGCCACCCTTTCACCAAGCTGACACAGGGTGTACTTCCCGTTCCGGGCGTTGTAGTATGACTCCAGACTGGGCGTGGCTGATCCTAAGATGACTGCGATCTTACTGAGCCTGGCCCTCATAACAGCCACGTCTCTGGCGTTGTATCTGGGCGCGGGATCATCCTGCTTGTAGGAAGAAACGTGCTCCTCGTCCACGGCGATCAATCCGAGATTCTTAAGGGGTGAAAAGACTGCAGACCTGGCTCCCACCACAATGGGAAAGTCGCCGCGCCTTATGCGTCTCCAAGTGTCGAACCTCTCCCCTGCAGACATGCGGGAGTGAAGACATCCCACCCCCTGGCCGAAGTTGGCTTTGAATCTGGATATGATCTGAGGAGTCAGCGATATCTCGGGGACCAGCACAAGAGCTTGCTTCCCGCCCTTTAAAACCTGCTTGATAGCCTCGATGTAAATCTGGGTTTTGCCGCTGCCGGTCACCCCGTGCATCAGAAAAGGCGAATATTCGCCGCCGCCTAATGCAGCCTTGACCCTTTCCAGTATCTCGGTTTGCTCCTGTGTCAGACAAACGGGCTGCGGCTCGGGTACATCCAGCGCCCAGTCGGACTCTCTTACTTTCTCGATCTGCACAAATTCAGTCAATCCCTTTTTCTCCAGTGAATTCAGCGATGCTGCGCTGATTTTGTATCGGCCTGCAAGCTCCTTTAGAGCACACTGTCCGCGCCGGTCCAGCAGAATCTCCAGGCATCTTGCCTGGGGCATAGATTTCTTTTTTAGGGCGGAGATGGCTGGCTGCAAAAGCTCGAGGGTTTCGGGGTTGTCAAAGTCTTTCAGCCTGACCATTTTCTCGTGTTGAACTCGCACACCCGGCTTGCTCAGGCGCTCGTCGATTTCGATCTCCCCCTTCCTGCTGAGGTCATAAAGATCTGCATACAGGCCCTTTGCCTTCAACGACCTGGACAGCCAGGAGAGCTTTCTCTCCTTGCCGTCAGCAATAATCTCCAGTATCCTCTTCTGTCGGGGAGTAAAGCTTTTGGCCGACTCCGAATCAGGTCCCGGCCCCTGGTCCTTCACCCTCGTCTTGACGTAGATTTCACTCTTGAGCATGAGCTCGGACGGAAGGGCCGCCCGCAGAGCCTCACCCCAGGAACAGAGATAGTAGTCTGATACCCATTTGGTGAGCTCAAGCATTTCACCGGAGAAGAGAGGATAGGGGTCCAGGAGGTCTATGATCTCCCTGACATTGGAGACGTGAGAAATCGCATTCAGCCCTACCACGAAACCGGTTACCGTCTTCTTGCGCAACGGGACCAGAACCCGGAATCCCAGATCCATCTTGCCCTCAAGATTTGAGGGAATATGGTAGGTGAACGGTTCGGATAATCGGAGTGGTAATGCCACCTCTGCAAACATGGAAGAATCCTATTCTGTTCGTTTTGACTTGCCCTCCATAGGCAACAATTTACCACTTCTCGTAGGACATGTCAAGTTGCAGGGGCGGGATGAACTCCCTCCCCCAAGACGCCGGCGGCCTTCCCACGGCTTGTGCTCGTGCCTGTCGGATTCCTCAACCCGACAGGCGAAAGCTTCCTCAGGAAACGAAAGTGCCCGCCAGATCTGGTACCTGGCGGGCAAGTGCAGAACTTGAGTCTGCCGAAAAGGAACGTTTCAAGCTAGGATGCATCGGCATTAGGAGATGCCGACGTTGGCTGTCTGAGGGCTTCGGGAATTCCTATTCCGGACGCTCCAGAAAAACGTCCCCTAATCGACCCACCTTTGTTCGTTTTGCGGAGTCACTATTATGGCAGATTTTCCGGCAACCGGGCATTTCGTCTCGCAGATTCCGCAGCCGATGCAGAGGTCTTCCTTCATGTAGGGGCGTTTTACCAGCCGTTCGGTGCCGTCAAAATGGAGAACCCTTTCATCTTTCAGCTCGATCGCTTTGGGGGAAGTGGGGCAGTGCTCCTGGCATACCAGGCAGTTCTCGTTTTTGTACCAGGGAAGACATCTGTCTCTATCTATATAGGCAATACCGATCACCCATTTCTTCTTGGTCTCCACATCCAGAAGGTGAATGGCGTCTGTGGGACATACCTCCGTGCACATAGTGCAGTTGAACTCGCAGTAGCCGTATCGAGCGACGCCTACGGGAGTCCACAGGCCTTCCAGTCCAGCTTCCAGGAAGGTCGGCTGCAGGAATCGACCAGCGGTTGAGCATACCTTCACGCACTCATGACAACGAATGCATCGATCCAAAAAGTCCTTCTCCTCACGCGACCCCGGAGGCCGGATCAAAGCATGGGTCTGATTTCTCGTTATCAGGCTGGTCTTCAGGATTCCCACCGACACAAGACCAGCCGCCACAGAGCGAGCTACCCTTCTTCGACCAATGTCAAAGCTGTACGGCTGAACCTTCCCTTTGAAGTTGATCTTGGTGACGGCCTCCTGGCAATCTGGTACGCAATCATAGCACTGAATGCACTCCCCATAGTCCGTAAGCCGGAAATCGCTTTTGATCGCATCCATCTTACAGGTACTCTGGCAGACGGCACAGTCGGTGCAATCGGAGCTTACCCTTCTTCTCCATATCTGGAATTTGGAGAAGAATGCGAACAGGGCCCCAAGAGGGCAGAGATATCTGCACCAGAATCGGCGGGAGACAAACTCGGCGACCAAAATGGCCAGGAAGATCAACAGAACCCATCCCGACATACGGAAGAGATTCACCTGGTCAGGAAGAAGCGTCGAGGAGAAGAAATTATGTATCTTGCTCAGCCAGTCCGGGTACGACAAAAGCTGAAAAAACAGACCGAAGATCGTCGTTGAAATCAGGGTCAGAATGGGCCAAACCGACAGCTCGATGGATCGGGTAAACAAAGCTATAGGGTCGAAAAACCAGAAGAGCTGAGCCGAGAAGACCGCGCCGACCAGAAGAAAAATCAGAAGTGCGTATTTCAGGTACTTCAACTTGGGGTGGCTCTTCCCTGCTTTGTTCCGGAATATGTAACTGGTCACGTCCAGGGTGGTCCCCATGGGGCAAATCCAGCCGCAAAAGTATCGCCCCAAGGGTATGGTGAGGATTAAGGCGAAGACGGCCCACAAAAATGTGCCTATCCAGGCCCGGGCCGATAGCACGGCGGAAAGACCTATCAGCGGGTCGGCCCGCAGGAACAGATCAACGGGTAGTGCAATCTTCAGCGGATAGGTGGCAGAGAGAAACAGGAAGAAAAAGAAAACAAGAAAAAGAATCTGAGTGATGCGGCGGACCGTTTTCAATATGTCCCCCTCAACTAACCTCTCCCCCTGAGTCCCCGTCTCCACTCCGTGGAGAGGGGGATATAGGGGATGAGGTATTCAGAAACTCATCCCAGACTGACCTTCTTTACGTTCACCTTACTCAGATCTATCTCTCCCAACCCGAGTTTGCTTGATTTGACAATGTGAGCCAGGCCTGCCGGCTTGATGCCAAAGAGGGTCGCCCCATAAGCGTCCACCGTGGCGATCTGCTTCCCGGCGATCACGGTCTTCTTGAGCTCGACGTCCTTCAGGCTCCCTCCCTGCGGCCCGTTTTTCAGTAGTATTCGGTAGGCATCCAGAATGGTTAATTGCGGCCTGACGAAATTCGCCAGATCCGCCAGTTTGTCATCGATGTTCCAGTGTACTTTACCCCTGTCGCCCCCCATGATTCCCATCAAGTTCTTGACTCCCATGGTCAGATAGGTCAAACCGTGGTTCTTGGCTATGGGAACGTTGATCAGCACGTCGGCTTCTATTGCCGGTTTGTACAACGGCCATTTCTTGAGCACCTCAGCCTCGGAAAATCGCATATCCGAAAAACCTGCAGGTACCACAAAGCTGACCTCTGCGCCGGCGTCGGAGGCTGCCTTCTTTATACCCGAGTTCTCATAGCATCGGGAAGGATTGTTGCACGGGCGGTCGAAGACCCTGACCTTCTTGGCGCCGCACTCCAGACACATCCTGATAACCTCTGCCACCACCTGCGGATTGGTATTTGCCGCCAGCTCCACGCCTCGATCCCAGCCGATATTTGGCTTGACCACCACCACGTCTCCCTTTGAAACGAACCTGCTCATCCCCCCCAGAAGACCAACCGCCTCCCGGGTCATGGAGGCTGGATCACCATCGGTTACAACTGCCAGATCGGGAATCGCCTGCTTCTCCTGTACAGTCTGAGCCAGAAGCTGGGGTAATCCGAAGCCCGGCAGGCTCAAAGAGAGAGCCGTGCCCAACGATGTCTTTATGAAATCCCTACGGGTGATATGCCTGTTCATCTCGCCATCCTCGATATGGTCTCCTTCTTCCGTGCATCTTTTCGCCGGTCTTTCAGAAAATCCATCGCACACTCCGTATCGCCGGGTTCCCGTAGAAGGGAGCAACTCTTTATTCACTCAGCGGACCAACCCGCGGATCGAGGCATGCGCAGCCTGCCGCCCCGGTGTCTTTATCTGGAACGAACAACCAACCTGCACCATTTGTCCACAAAATGACAGTGATCTTTTCGGGGGGAAACATAGGGGTGCGCACGGGCGATCCACCTAGCCGCCTTCCGCAGGGAGAAACCATTGGCTTGAGAGGGCCGCAATGTAACTGAATGACCCGATGAACATCAGAAATCCAATGGCAACCAAAAGAAGTCCCGCCAGGATTTCAATCGTCCGGAAGTGTTTCTTGGCCCATCCGAAAAAGCCCAGAAAGGTGCTGAAGCTGACCGCGGTTATGAAAAACGGTATGCCCAGTCCCAGGGAGTAGAAGGAAAGGAGTATGGTCCCTTGCACCACGGTCTCCTGATTGCAGGCTAAAAGCAAGCATCCGCCAAGGATTGGGCCGATACACGGCGTCCAGCCAAACGCGAATGCCAGCCCCACGGCGAAAGACCCCAGCGGGCCCAGAGGCCTGCTTTTCCTGTGGAATCGCTTCTCGTAGTTGAGAAAAGAGATTCTGAAGACACCCATTATGTGCAGCCCCAGAACTATGATGATCACCCCGGCGATCTTGTTGAAGAGGGAAAGCTTAGACAGGAGGAACTCACCAACGAATGTGGCTGAGGCGCCCATAGCCGTAAAGACGACCGAAAACCCCAGGACAAACAGAAGAGTGTTCAGGCTCACCTTCTTCAGAGTTCCCGACTTCTTCTCTCCCCTTTTCATGTCCTCGATGGAAACTCCGGAGATGAAAGAGAGATAGCCCGGAATCAACGGAAGAACACAAGGCGAAATGAAGGAAATCAGTCCCGCTGTGAAAGCCGCCAAAATAGAGATGTTTTCCATCTATTTCCCCGCTTGATCTTTCCCGGCCCGCCGGGACTTCGGCGAATCGCAGATCAGATGATCGGACTTCGAAGGGCCGTAAATGCTATGCTCTCCATACAAAAAGACTTAACTGCGGCAGTCCAGATGAAACAAAAGTACTTATCTCAGATTACGAATCCGTAGAGGAAAAATTTGCCGTGAGGGCCGTAAGGCAAGAATAAGGAAGACGGTCATGACTGCAGAGACGCTCTTTCTTTTCCGGGCAGCAGACCCTATTTAGGATGAGCTTTTCCTCATATCGGCGATCTCCTCGCGAATTATCTTCTCCAGAAACTCCACACTTATCTTCCTGGCCACCTCTTGGGCAATCCTCCGGGAGATCCTGTCCTTCAGGTCTGAAAGCAACTGGTCAAACTGGTGAGGACTCGTATCCTCGATGGCCGAGCTCTCAAAGCCCGGCTTCTTCTCGCTGGCCGGCCTTTCCAGATCCCACTTCAAATCCTTCACGAAATCGCCGAAACCCTCCTGATCTCCATCCGGTTGGTGCTCCTTGCCTTTTTCACCGTGCTCTGTCTTTTGTTCCGGGACTTGGTGTTGGGATGAGCCCGGTCTATCCTGAGTAGGTGGCGCGGTTCTCTGCTCCTCGCGCGTCTCCTTCTTTAGCTCATCCAGAAACCACTCAAATCCGTGCGCCAGCTGTTCTTCCGAACCGGGGAGGGAAGGGTCCAATTCTCCCATAAGATCGCTCGTTTCGACGATATCCAGTCCACCCTCTGCCTGCTCGTTTTTCTCAGAAAGACTGACCTCCTGACGTTCCACCCGCTCCGGGGAGCCGGCTTCTTCCGAATAGAGACCCTTGTGTTCGGTTACCTCTTTTACCCGGGGCGAGGCCTCCTGCTGGGACAATAGACTCGTCACCTGCTCCAGGATTTCGCCAGGACTCAAGGGTTCGCTGATAAGACCATCTGCGCCGGTCTGCTCCAGCTTTGTCTTCTTTTCGGCCTGGTTTTTTGACATCAGTACCAGCACCATAACCTGTTCCAGATCCGGATCCTGCTTGAACTGCCTGACCAGCTGTTCACCTTCGAGGTCGGGCATGCACCCGTCCAGCAAAGCGATGTCGGGTTTACTCGCCCTGGCTGCCGCCAGAGCATTGGCTCCGCTTTCAGCAAAGAGCACTTCATACCCGTGTTTTCTCAAAATCGACCCGGCAACGTTCCTGACGGCGGGGCTGTGGTTTGCTACCAAGATCTTGTGGGACATGGATTCCTCGCGAGTTGGAAGCTTACTGATGCAAGACGGCCAGCTGCCCTCAGTCTCTGCCTTGGCGAATTACGTTCTTTCCTCCTGCTTCGATAGGTGTTGGCTCGCTTGCTCCAGAATCTTCTTTTCCTCTTTGTTGAGATTATCGTAACCGACCTGGCTTATCTTATCCAATATCTGATCCATCTTCTCCATCAGCTTTTTTTCCCTTTCCCTCCTCTTGACCACAGCTTTCATCCTGCGATTGTGTCTGAAGTTTCTCACGTACGTCAAGTAGCTTGAGAGACGAAAGAGGGCCGGAATTCTCCAATCCAGTTTTATATAAAGATACCCAACCACCATTCCCCCCAGATGGGCAAAATGCCCTATCCCATCCGAGGTATGACGGATAGAAGCCAGAAACTCGATGACGGCAAAGAACATCACCACATATTTCGCCTTCACCGGAAAAAGGAAATAAAGATAGATTGGCCTGTTGGGAAACATGAGGGCGAACGCCACCAGGATTCCGAAGATGGCGCCCGATGCTCCGATGGTCGGAACATTAGAGTTGAGCGAGGTGATAAAGGTCAGAAGACCTGCCCCTATGCCGGTTACAAAGTAATATCTTACAAACTCCTTGGTACCCCAGGTTCGTTCGATTTCGCATCCGAACATCCACAGGACGAACATGTTGAGAAGCAGGTGAAACAGACCTCCGTGCAGAAACATGTAAGTGACCGGCTGCCAGATTAGACCCTTCTTGACCAGAACCGGGGTCAGACCGAAAAGATGAATCAACTCCGAGCCCCACAGGAACTCCAGGAAAAAGAGACCCGCATTTATCAGGAGCAGGTACTTGACCGCCTTTGTGATCCCTCTGGGCCCAAAGCCATAGGTTCTGTATCCGTAGTAGCTCATATACTTATGTATCGGTGAGCCTGTCGGTTTATTTAAAGCTCAAGCCGGGGTCGGCGGCGCCGAAATCCGTCGAGTTGACCCCCGTGCCGATGCTCTCCAGATTGAAGCGATAACTCCACCTTCGGGATAACAAAACGCCCACCTCACCAGAATCATGCCATCGGACCCCGCCCGAGACAACTTCGACAAAATAAATACGATCAGAGCGCGGCTTTCGGTTTAGCGGACGCATCAAAAACTCGCCCCTTGGTCAGGAGAATTCCGAAACCTGCTCCCGTGGATGCTTTTGAAGCCCGGGCCAGCACAAACCGCGGTCTTTTCCCCCGGCCGTCCCGGTCGGAAGATGCCAAATACGAGGCCGTCATCAGTGGACCGGTCTTTTCGAAAAATAGCTAATATGCATTCGCAGTTTTTGGCGAACATGTTTCGCTTTGATCCGTAACAACTTATGTCTACTTGATAGCGAACCGTCGACTCGGCCTTCGCAAGTCTCTGCGAATCTTGAGATCCAGTCTGGCTCAGGCAATGCCCGAAAAAGCTAAGTTATTGCTAATCAACTTGCTGTGTGTACCGGAAAAAGGGCCCCGGTTCGTTTTTTTGGGCGTAGATTTTGCAGACTTGGCGGAAGAGCCGTTATATCGTGCGATCCATATTGAGCCTTAAGGAGTATCTCCCATTTTCAGGAGGTGAAAAAGTATGAGGAAGAAAGCCATTGGCGCAACCCTCGCTTTGATCTTCGTACTGGCCTTGGCCAGCTCGGCCTTTTGCGGTGGAGGTCCGAAATTTAACGACAATTACGGCCCCATTGTGATTCTGGGCGATCCGTGGGACGAGTACAAGAGGTCCACCAGTGAACCTCCGTGTTACCGTCCTGGCCCCACCGCGGGATCTGGAGGTTTGTTCCACGCTCCGGCATACACCAACTTTGTCGTCGAGTTCTACTTGAGGTATGTGATCAAGCATGAAAACGACGGACGCAGTATTAGCTGGAGAAACGGAAGATCTGAATAACTATGCTGAAGAGGTGAGAACGATGGAGATTCAAGTGCAGGGAATCGGATCTCCGCTAGCCGCTAGGGTCAAACCTCTTCAGTCTCTCCTCGAGAGGGGAGAATTTGACCGAGCGCTGAGGGAGATCAGAAAGTTAGAAAGGGACGCAGACGCTGGCCTGTCAGCCGACGAAAGTGGAGATCTATGCTATCTGGCCTCGGTCTGCCTGTACAGCTTGGGCAGGTACAAGGAGGCGCTTGCCGAAGCCAAGTCCGCCTTCGAGACCTTCAAAGACACCTCTGAAAATAAGAAGGTGGCGCAGATTCAGGATGTTCTGGGCAGAATCCACTGGGGGCTGGGAGATCTGAAGAACGCTGAGCTCTATATCAGGGACGCCATCACAACCTATCGCAGGACCAGAGATCATTTCGCTATCGTCCAGTGTAACAATACGCTGGCTCGCATACTGTTTACCCGGTCGGAGTTCGAAAAGGCAATAGAGCACCTCTACGAGGCCAAGGAGCTTGCCCACTCCATCAGTGATGACTGGATGGAAGCGAAGATCACAGGAAATCTGGGCAGAATCAACACCAAGTTAGGTAACTGGGAGAAGGCGGAAGAGGAGCTAAGTGTGACCCTTCAGGCCCACAGGATCAGGGGCAATGCCATAGGTGAATGCAGAGGGTTGCTGTCTGTGGGCCATCTGCTTACACTGAGGCGGAAATTCAAGCAGGCCGAAGCGTACCTCAATTCCGCTTTTGAAATCGCCCAAAGGGACAACCTGCTAAGAGAGAAGGTCCTCTACCATGAGTACGCGGGAATCCTCTGTTTCAATCTGGGCAAATTCAGCGAGGCTCAGCGTCACTGCAGCGAGATTATCAGCTTGTGGGAAAGTGATGCCCCTGAGGGAGACATGATCAGCCAGACGTACCGTCTGCTGGCCGAAACCCAGGCGGCTCAAATGGAGTGGGACCAGGCGGTCGCGTCCTGTCAGAAATCCCTGGAGGTATCGAGGTCTCTGGGCCAGAAGTTCGAGGAAGGGGCTGCTTATCGTGTGCTGGGGCAAGTACACGGTGCGAGGGACCTGAAGGAGCAATCCGGGAGCTGCTTCCAGAAGAGCCTCTCGACGCTGCAGCAGATCGGGGCAAAATACGAGCTTGCCTTAACCTATCTCGAAGCTGGACGGTCCGATTCCTTCGACTATTATAGGAGACTGGGGTTCCTGAGCAACGCTGAGAGCCTGTTCAGGCAGCTGGATTCGGTCCATCATCTGGGTCTGGTGAATCTAGCAATAACCAAACTCCTGAAGGATGAAAAGGATTATGGCAAAGCCCAGGTCTTCTTGGCCGAGGCCGAGGCTTTGTTCAAGCAGTCCAACGATCGAAAGCAGCTTCGGCAGGCGCGCGATCTGAAGTGTTCCATCGAGGAGGCTCTTTTCCAGTCCCGCAAGATTGCCAAATCCAACGGCAAGGTGACCTTCGACAGCGTTGTCACCGAGAATGGCGAGATGTTGGAGATTCTCGAGCGGTTGAAGCAGAT
>CAYFQZ010000293.1:0-2282 GCA_964345305.1 uncultured Ignavibacteria bacterium
GGCGGCAGCTCCAATCTAAGGATTGAGGCCAGCAAGCTGACCATCTCGGAGGTAGAGTTCGGCGATTTTCAGGAGTTCATCGCGGTCACGGGAAGCATAGTTCCCATCAAAACGTTCTATCTTGACGCCACCCAAGGAGGGACGGTGATACAGGTATTTCTGTAAGAAGGAAGCTACCTCAACCTCGGGGACAGGATTCTCCAGCTGGACAACACCGATCTCCATCTTGACGTCATGTATCGGGAAGCCCAGCTCTTCGAGCAGATGAACAACCTGCGCAACACCAGGCTTCTCATGGAGCAGAATACTCTGATGCTTCGGGCAGATCTTCTGGAGATCGATCGCCAGATCAACGATGCGAAACGAAAACATCAGCAGTGCGTAAAATTGAAGGAGAAGGGGTTGATTTCGCAGCACGAGTTCGAGCAGGCGCAAGATGAGTATCAGTACTGGATCAGGAAAAGAGACTTGACTGTGGAAACCCAGAAACAGGATTCCACCCTTCGGGCTGTCCAGATAAAGCAGCTGGAGGCATCAATCGACCGGATGCAGGCCAATCTGAAAATCATTAAGCACAAGCTGGAGAAGTTAGTCATCACTGCCCCCATTGCCGGACATCTCACTTCTCTGAACGCGGAAGTGGGTCAGTTGAAAGCGATGGGCGAGCGGCTGGGCCAGATCGACGTGCTGGAGGGATTCAAGATCAGCGCCAACGTGGATGAATACTACATATCCAGGGTCAGCACGGGACAAGAAGGGGAAGTGAAGATAGCAGGGAAGACATATCGGGTGGTAAGCTCCAAGGTCTATCCGGAGGTCAAGGATGGAAGATTTCAGGTGGACATGGAGTTCGTGGATGCGGAACCTGAAGGAATCAGAAGAGGACAGAGTGTTCAGATAAGGCTCGCCCTGGGTGAGCTGTCTCAGGCAGTGATGCTGGCCCGAGGGGGGTTCTACAACGACACCGGCGGCAACTGGGCGTACGTGCTGGACAGCTCAGAAAAGTTCGCCACCAAGCGCAAGATCCGGCTGGGTAGGTACAATACCCAGGTCTACGAGGTGTTGGAGGGACTGGAGCCGGGAGAGAGGGTTATCACCTCATCATATGACACGTTTGGGGATTTCGACAGACTCACATTTAAAGATAGATGAAGGAGCGTTCCATGATTCGAGTAGTGAATTTAAAGAAGATCTACACCACGGAGGAGGTCGAGACGACCGCCCTGGAAAGCATAAATCTTGAGATCAAGGAAGGGGAGTTCGTCGCCATCATGGGTCCGTCCGGATGCGGCAAATCCACCCTCTTGAATCTTTTGGGACTTCTGGATAATCCCAGCGAGGGGGAGTACCATCTTCTGGGGACGGAGGTATCCAGGTATTCCGAGAGAAAGAGAGCCAATCTCAGAAAGGGAAGCATCGGTTTCGTGTTTCAGAGCTTCAATCTGATCGACGAGTTAACGGTGTTCGAGAATGTAGAACTACCTCTGCTCTATTTGAAAGTCTCTTCCGCTCAAAGAAAAAAGAGGGTGGAGGGGGTCCTGGAGCAGATGCAGATAATGGCCCGCCGGAATCACTTTCCCCAGCAGCTCTCTGGTGGACAGCAACAGAGAGTGGCGGTAGCCCGGGCAGTGGTTGCCAATCCCAAACTGATTTTGGCGGATGAGCCCACCGGGAACTTAGATTCCAAACATGGTGATGAAGTCATGCAGCTTCTAAGCGCCCTGAACGAAGCGGGCACCACCATAGTCATGGTGACTCACTCTCCGGCCTATGCCGAGTATGGCCAAAGAACCATAAATCTTTTCGACGGGCATATCGTGACGGAGAACATCAGGGAGAGGTTCCACGTCTAGAGTCACGGCTTCAATTGAGACTCCACTGCCTTTGGCTCCCCTCGGCGATCGAGGGTAAGTGGTAAGATATAAGTCATGAGGAGGTAAAACGTGTTTACCAATTACATCAAATGGGCACTACGAAGCCTGACCAGACAGAAGCTGTACACGGTCGTTAATGTCATGGGTTTGGCCATAGGGCTTGCCGCATGTTTGCTTATCGTCGGCTACGTGAACAGCGAACTGAGCTTCGAGAGGTGCCACGAAAACGGAGACCGCATCTATCGCATTGACGGGCTTTACGCTCTTCGCGGCTCGCAAGTGTCCATGGCCAGTATCATGCCTGCAGTCGGTCCGGCGGTCAGGGATGCTTTTCCTGAGGTCGAACGAATGGTGCGAATGAGGCGGCTGTGGGACCTGCCCGTGCAGTTCAAGGAGGGCGAGGTAGTT
>CAYFQZ010000294.1:0-1998 GCA_964345305.1 uncultured Ignavibacteria bacterium
GACCACTTCGCCCTCATCGAAATCCTCTGTAGGATCAAAGAAGGTTGTTTTGGTGGGACCGTCGTAGGTAATTGTACCCTGATGCAGGCCGGTTGACCTGGCATTCACCACAAAGGTGGACTCGTTTATGGTTGTCTCATCCATGTCCACATTGAAGGTCACCGATATGTTGGTTGAGAGCGGCAGGTTCAGCTCATTCTGTGCAGGTGAGGTAGCGACAATATGAGGCTGGGAATCATACAGCGGGTAGATATTCCTGATCAGGTATTCCTCGTCCCAAGGGCAGAGGCTGTCGGGTAACACCCAGTAGCAGTAGAGGCTGTCAATGCTATACCAGGCGGTGGCCGAACCGCCCCACCCGTAGTTCATATGATACTGATTAAGGCCACCAGTGTCTCTCCATCCATCACAGACGATGGAATGCCTGTTGATGCGATACTGTATGGGACGGCTATTGTTGATCTCCTGCTGGATGATGGAGAACCATTCGGCTGCATTGTGCTGATCCCGGTCTTCCTTGTCTATGCCGGGATCATACCTGAAATACGTGGGGAACACTTCCAGAGCCATGGACGTCCAGGTGCCAGAGCCGCACACACCGTAGTACATCTCGAAAGCCACGCCCACCTCGTAGCACAACTCTGCCAGGGCGGCTGAGTCCTCGGGCGTGTAGCCCAGATCGCAACTGTCGGGCATGTGCGCCCAATCGTAGGGATCGGAGTAATCGGCAGTCAGCCACGCGCCGGGAGTTCCTCCGTCGCAGGAATCATCACCGTACCACCAGTAGGTATGGCTCCCCGTGCCCGAAGGAGGCCAGCTCCAGTATTTCAGGATCTGGGCGGTGGCTGTTGCCACGCAGCCGACCTTGCATGGAAACGTGGGCGGCTTGCCGTTGGGACAGACGACACAGCTCTGGTCGCCTGCAGGGCACATGCCGTTGAATGGGCCGTATTGATGCCATGAAGTTGTGAGAAGAGGACCTGCTTCGGTTAGGGGGTCGAATTTTCCCTGAGCCAGATCGGCTTCGAATTCCTGCTTGTCCTTTAAGAACCGTTCCCACAGGGCCCTATGTCCGCGCCCCAAGAGCACGTCACCGGTCTGCGGCTGGACTGCATCCAGGCTGCCGTATACTCGGGCAAAAAGCCTAACTCTGTCGAGCAGGACTTCTCTGAGGAGCAGGGCCAGTCCACCTTCGTCATTCACGTTCAATCCGCATCTCTCCGAATAAGCTTTGATGGGTGGAAGCTCCTTAAGAATGGGGACAACCACAAAGCCGCTGGGAGCGACGGAGAAGCAGTGACCCACGAGGGTGTCATCCTCGAATATCTCATCCACATTCACTATCTGCGGATCGGCCTCGCCAGCCCATGCCCCTTTCTGATATACCATGTATGAGAGCCAGTTCCGGCAAACCAGCTCCATCTCTTGCAGCGTTGCTCTCTCTGCCCTCAGGGGCTGAAAGGCAGCGGCAGACAGGAGTATTCCCAAAGGTATTGTGACAATGGCAACACGACGCATGACGGATACCTCCTCGGACCAGAGCAAGCTTTTTCAGAGCTATATGTATACAGCCTGTTTGATCCGGACGAAGTTTTCTCGCGAACCAGCCGTTCGAGACGTTCGGATCTTCCTGTTGCAGTGACATATTAAGTCTACTATTATTATAAACCCTTGAGGAGCTAAAGTCAAGCTAAATGCGGCGTCGGGGGCTTCCTCGTCCAACCCAGGTTTGGATGCTGAGCGTTTGGCGGATTTCCTTGCAGCCTTACTTCGGCTGATCTTCGTCTATGTTTCGCTTTCGTTGGTGGCGAGCCCGAGGCAGAATCAAGATTAATACTCATGGCTGATGACACGGGTGAAACAGATATCTGTCACAGATATCCGCCCAATCTGAGGAAAACAACGAGAAGTTTTCGTTTACTGTCGGACTTATGCGCCAGGCTCAACTCAGCCGGCTATGACCAGCGCGGCAAGCGATAGTGCTACAAGAGGGGTGGG
>CAYFQZ010000295.1:0-2931 GCA_964345305.1 uncultured Ignavibacteria bacterium
GGCAACCGAGTTTGAGTTCTATATTTTCGACAGCATAGCGTACAGGAACGACATCAACATGGCTTCCTACATCATCGACTCCAAGGAAGCGGATTGGAATTCTGCTCTGGAGGAGGAAAAAAATCTGGGGCACAAGATACCCACCCACGGCGGCTACCATGCCATCCCGCCCCTGGACGCCCTCTTCGACGTGCGGGCAGAGATGGTCAAGATCATCGAGGATGGCGGTATCAAAGTCAGGTACCATCATCACGAGGTAGGCGGCCCCGGACAATCCGAGATCGAGATACTGGAGGACACCTTGACCAACATGGGTGATATCACCATGTGGATCAAGTACGTAGTTAGGATGTTGGCCAGAAAACGCAACCGTACCGTCACCTTCATGCCCAAACCGTTGTACAACGAAGCCGGCAACGGGATGCATTTCCATCAGCATATGTTCAAGGACAACAGACCCCTGTTCTACGACAGGAAAGGCTATGCCGGTCTGAGCAAGCTCGCTTTGTACTATATCGGGGGCCTGCTCAGTCACGGGGCTGCTCTTCTGGCCTTGACCAATCCCAGCACCAACTCATTCAAGCGGCTGGTGCCCGGGTTCGAGGCCCCGGTCAAGCTGTTTTTCTCCCTGGCCAACCGCAGCGCCGCCATCCGGATTCCCAAGTACGCCCAGAAGCCGGCGGAGAAGAGAATGGAGTTCCGCCCGCCGGACAACACGTGCAATGTCTATTTGGCCCTGGCGGCACAGCTTATGGCCGGCATCGACGGAATCAAGAGGAAAATCGATCCCACCGGGGCCGGATTCGGACCCTTAGACAAAAACATATTTGCCTTGCCCCAGGAAGAAAAGGACAAGATCGCGTCCGTTCCTACCACCCTGAAGGAAGCATTGGACGCTCTGCGGCAGGATCACAAGTTTCTGCTGGAGGGCGGGGTTTTCACCGAAGACATTCTGGAAGTCTGGACCGATCAGAAGCTGAATAACGAATACAATGAGGTGAGAAACAGACCTCACCCTTACGAGATGTCCCTGTATTACGACGTCTGAATCCAATAGCAGCGCGGGGGGACTGCAGTTATCTCCAGTTGACAAATAAGATTCTAACCGGAAACCTTATTTTCCAATCGAGGTCAAGACTATGCCCAAGACCAAAGATGAGGTTCTAGCCTTAATTGATGAGAACGACGTGAAATACATCCGGCTGTGGTTTACGGACATCCTGGGTCGCCTGAAGGGAATGTCCATCACCCGCGGGGAGATAGAACACGTGCTCGACGAGGGGCAGGGATTCGACGGATCTTCCATAGAGGGCTTCGTGCGAATCGAAGAGAGCGACCTTCTGGCCATGCCAGATTTGAAGACCTTCCGCATACTGCCCTGGTCGGTGAACAATCACAAGGTGGCGCTTTTCATCTGCGACGTGCTGAAGCCTGACGGCACTCCGTTTGTCGGTGATCCTCGCTATGCCTTGCGCAGAGTTCTTGCCAGGGCGGCGGAGAAGGGATGGACATTCTACTGCGGTCCGGAGATTGAATATTTCTACTTCTCCGGGAAGGACAACCCTTGCCCGCTGGACGAAGGGGGATATTTCGATTACAGCACCGTCAGCCCGGGCACCAAACTGCGAAAGGCGGCCGCTACCGCCTTAGAGACCATGGGCATCCCGGTCGAGTGCACGCATCACGAGGTGGCCCCATCGCAGCACGAGATCGATCTTCGCTACCAGGAAGCCCTGGTTATGGCCGACATGGTAATGTTCTACCGCCTGGTGGTGAAGGAGCTGGCCCTTCGCGACGGATACTATGCCACCTTCATGCCCAAGCCCCTCTTCGGCGAGAACGGCTCCGGAATGCACATCCATCAATCCATTTTCGAAAACGAAAGGAACATATTCTTCGACCCGCAGGAAAAAAGATATCATCTCTCTAAAGAGGCGCGGTATTACATCGGCGGCATTTTCAGACACGTCAAAGAAATGTGTCTTATCCTGAGCCAATGGGTCAACTCGTACAAGCGACTGGTTCCGGGATATGAGGCCCCGGCTTACATCTGCTGGGGGACGCGAAATCGTTCGGCCTTGATTCGGGTTCCCGAATACAAGCCGGGCAAGGAGAAGGCTACCCGAATAGAACTTCGTTCTCCGGACCCGGCCTGTAACCCCTACCTTACCTTCGCCGTAATGCTGGCCGCGGGCCTTAAAGGTCTGGAGGAGAAGATCGAGCCGCCTCCGCCGGTGGAAGTGGACATATTCAGGCTCTCCGAGGAAGAAAGGAGACAGCTGAGCATCGATTGCCTGCCCGGATCACTGGAAGAGGCTGTCAGAGAGTTCGAGACAAGTAAGCTGGTAAGTGAAACCCTGGGCGAACACATCTTTCATTCCCTGATTGCCAACAAGAAAGTGGAATGGGACAGGTATCGCATCCACGTCAGCAATTTCGAGTTGGAGAACTACCTGCCGTGGCTGTAAGGGCCTTACCTCACCCCCGGTGTGCCTCTCCACCGGGCGGAGAGTAGGAATGCAGGCGGAAAGGTCTTCAGTTTCCCGACTGAATTCTTTCTCAACAACTCTCATGCACCACATTAGGCCGAATGAACTGACAGCCTGGAAGCTCAAGGATCTGATGAACCGGGGGCAAATCTCCTGCGGGGAGATCGTATCCTCTTTATTCCAGCACATCCACAGAACCGATCCCGAAGTGAATGCGTACGTCACGCTGCTGGAGAAAAGCGCAAAGGAAACGGCGGCACGGATTGACCGTCGCCGCAAAAGAGGCGAAGCTCTGGGACCTTTGGCCGGACTGCCCGTGGCCGTAAAGGATAACATATGTACTCAGGGAGTGCGCACCACCTGCGCTTCCAGGATTCTATCCGATTTCATTCCACCTTACGATGCCACAGCAGTGGAGAAGTTGAAGCAGGCAGGTGCAGTA
>CAYFQZ010000296.1:0-3629 GCA_964345305.1 uncultured Ignavibacteria bacterium
GTGGATAAGGGGTCTAACTTGCCGAAATCACTCGAAAAAAATCTTTCCCACGTCTTACTCTGAGACAAAATCTTCTTCGTCCTCCATCTCCAGCGGGTCTTCTTCGGTTATAAAGTGCTCTGGGATGACGTCCTGCTCGGCCATCTTCGCCATCAGCTTTCGCACTCGCTCCAATCCTCCTTCGTCAGGAGGACGAGCCCTCTTTGGGCGAGGCAGAATACGCGCCAACCAGAAAGCTTCATCGGGTTCCAGCTCGGAAGGATACTTGTCGAACCAGTGACGTGCAGCAGGGCCGATGCCATATACATCCGGGCCAAACTCCACGATATTTATATACAGCTCCAGAATCTGAGACTTAGAAAAGCAGCCCTCAAGAATGCTGGCCAGCATAATCTCATGCGCTTTTCGTGTGACAGTCTTTTGCCGCCCCAGCCACAGATTCTTGGCGAGTTGCATGGTGATGGTACTGCCGCCACGATGAAATCTTCCCAGCTGCAGGTTCTGCTTGAGCGAATTGAACAGGGCGGACTGCATCACGCCGCGATGGTGCTCGAAGTAGGGGTCCTCGAAAGTGATGAACGCCTTGAGAACATGCCCAGGTAGCGCTCGAATCGGTGTCCACTCCGGCCCACTGCGGTCCACAGTGCGTTCGAAAGGCTTGTCGTCCTTGTCGTAGGCCATGTAAGCAAAACGCTTCTTGAGAGCCTGAATGGCGGGATGACGGCAATCCATCTTGCAGGAGTAGTGTAGTTTCAACTTGGGCTTCGGTTTGACCTGAACCTCGAAGCCCAGCTCTCCTTCGACCAAGTCCCAGCCAGGCACCGGGTCTGAGGGCGGCATCCCAGCAAACTTCACCTCTTCGCTCATAAAAGCAGGAGCGCCAGGCACGGCCTGCATCCAACGAGCACAAGTCGATCGTTCAGCTTTGAACTGCCAACGGGCCGGATTGATTGTCACCCCCACATTCTGGACAAAAGGTTCTAGCGTTCCTTGGCCTAAGACGATATTTTGGTCCCGATGGCCATTTAATATGCCGCGAGGCAGAATGACGAACAGGCCATTGGTAGTCATATAGCCATCGGATCCAGAATAAAGCCACGGATGATTCGTACTAATAGAATCGAGCCCGGCTTCTATCTTATCTTCTTGGATTGAAACTTTTAATTTGGTGAGTTTAGTATGGGGAGATTTCTCTTCCTTGTCGAATAGACTTACGAAACCAATATTGGCCCGCTTGGCTTTCCAATCTGCCTCGACCAAACCCAGCTCCACCCTCTGCCCAGTCTGGATCTTGGGCAAGTTGATGGGCAGATCAAAGTGAAAGACGGCTCGGTGCAGAGCGATAGCTTTGGTCTCACGCTGCACACAGCCCAGCTCGACCCTGATGTTCTGGAATTCGGAATAGTGAACCGTACCAGTTTCGAAGCAGACCTCATGCGGCTCGACTCGAACCGCAGCCAGCGAGGCTTGGAGCTTTCCCCAGGTAGCGGAAACGGTCAGGTTCTCGGCATGGATCGGGCCGAGACGGCTCTTGCTTCCCGAGCCCGGCTTCTTCTTGGGCATCTGGTCTATGTTCGCTTCGACCTTGCCGCCCTTTACCCAAATCTCTTTTTCATAACTGACGAAGACGGAATCGATTTCAGCTTTTATTCCTGGGCGTTCCGCTCTGATATCGGAAACGCTTACTCCATTTGTGCTGATATCAATCTCACCGATGGACTTTACATCGGGATAGTTCTTCAGAACATACCAGCGAGCGATTGACGGAGCCGCCATATACAGAGCCGGCGGCGTTGCCAAAAGCAATCCGCCGCCGATCAAGAGAGCGATTTTAGTTCGGCGTTTCATAGGTTCTTCAGCTGCACAATGTGCAGCCCCGTGAACACCAGCATAAAACACTCCCACAAGGTATCAGCGGCTTGCTGCGGATCTTCGCACAGCGATGACATGGGCAAGCAACAACCGCCAACTGACATCAGGCCCTGCCATTTTTCACCTGCCTTGACAACCTTGATGTGTCCGTGGCTGGCAGACTCCCATTCGTACAGGGTGGGGCTGCGGCGCTTCAGGACAATCTTTCCGACGGTCAGATCAATCTTGCCGAAGGTGAGCTGTGCCGGAAGGTCTTCAGTGCCAGGCTCCGCAGGAACAGGGGCCGCACAGGACGTCGCAGGGGACGCCTCCGTTGGTTCCATGGTTTGCATATTTGGAATGAGCCTCTAGCAAACGCGCATCAATTGCGCGCCCAACCATACAACAGGCTTGCAGCTCGTTCAAGTCCCTATGCCGATGCCGCTCTGGATGTTCCCTGATGTCTTGGAACTTTTCGTCGTAACTCATGACAACTTCTCATGTTTTAGCCGAACTACAGCCTTTCCGTACGGCTCGTTGATGACCGGAACTTCGCCGCCCTCCAGGATTTTCTGCATACGCCAAGCCCCATCCGGATGCCAGCTGTGGATGCGGACATTCTTAGGCCGTTTGGCGCGAGGCAGTCGTACAATATAGGCGGCAACTTCGGCCCCCGTCAGTCCGTTTTGACCGAGGTTGTAGTCCAAATACACTATATCGAACGGGCTTAGCTCCTCTAAAATCTTGACAGCCTGCGGGCCATCATAGGCATGCCATACCTCGTTGCCGTCGAGCACGCTATCAAATCCTTCGTGGCGGTACTTCTCATCATCTAAAATTAATATCTTCATCCCCTCGTATAGATCCCGGGCCCCCTTAATGATTGTTTGAGTCTGTGTTGTGATTCGAATACCAATCAACCACCGCACATGGGTCTTCTATCTCTCCCGACTGTCCGAAACCACACAGTGTAGACTGAGGGTCGAATACATCTTGTATAGCACACAGTAAGTCAAATATGATTTTATCGTTAGCCCAGGTCTTAGCCCGGACTTGAAAGATGCTGTTGAGAACCATGGCCGAATCTGTGAACTCTTCGAGATCTACGGCGTAGATTTGGCCCAGCTCTGGATCGATTGCGACCAGCTCATAGTCGTCTGCAACGAGTTTCCAAATGCCCCATTGCATCGTTCGAATAGCCCGGTCTCGTTCTGCTACCAAATCAGATAGCTTTTCCATCATATTGAGAACCCATTAGCGCTTTCGCCGCCAGTCCCCAAGAGATCAATTTCCAGCAGGTGTCTGAATGGCAGATAGAGATCTTGTGGCCGAGGAATCGAGTCGTGTCGGCTCGGCTGCAAGCTAAACCATCCCCACTGGTAGCACTTGTCCGGTTCCATAATTCGGGCCGGAGCAGTCGCCGTCAGCCCGGCGGAATACACTACGGTGATCCAGTGCGCGCCATCCTCGAATATATCATTTGTAACTCCGAAGAAGTGGAAGTGCTCTGCCGGAATTTTGATACCGGTCTCTTCATATAACTCACGCCGAGCACAATCCGCAAATCCTTCGCCCAGTTCCAGGCGACCACCAGGCATGGCCCACTTGCCTTCGCCGTATCCCTTGCGCTTGCCTAGCAGGATTCGTTCCCTGCCTGCAAACAGCAGCACGGCAACCCCCACTCTAGGCACTTCGTGTGCCGATGGTTTTCCGTTCCCGCTCCCTTGATAATTTGCGGCGATCATTTAACCCATTTCTCCCATACAGTAACAGAAGGT
>CAYFQZ010000297.1:0-2680 GCA_964345305.1 uncultured Ignavibacteria bacterium
GAGTATGGAATGGAGACGGTCAAGATAAAGGAGTTTGAGAAAAACGGAACTTTCAAGAGGTTTCTGGAATATGGCTGGCCTGGAAACGTCAGGGAGCTGGAGAACGAGATAAAGAGAATCGTGGTCCTTGCGCAGGTAGGTGACAAGGACCCGAGCGGGCTTCTTTCTCAGAGGTTGGGTCACTCCAGGGAGAATCAGATCCTGTCTGAGGAGAACAGCCTGTTCCGTCAGGTGGCCGAGTTTGAAAGACAGAAAATAGTCGAGGCTCTGGATCGATCCAACTGGATCAAGCTGAGAGCTGCCAGGCTGTTGGGAATACCCGAGGCTACCATAAGGAACAAGATCAAGAAGCACAACATTACCTCGCCTGAGCCAGTCTCAGAGAGCGCCGCTTGAGTTCGTAATTTCGAACTGCATAATCAGGCCCTGGTCCTCAGAACTCGAACCAGGGCCTTTTTCGTGTCCTAACAAATGTTCCCATCGCGGGGGTTCGCGATTTTTCGCGACCCTTCTTTCTTGCTCGTAAACAAAGAGTTGCGAGATTGAGCCATACCGCGCAAGTGCGCCCGTCGTGGGTCTCTGCGAAATTGCAGCCCCCTGGCACCGGCGGGTCGCAATCCGTCGCCGCGATTTCAGCAAGCCATTGTCAATCAACACAGTAGTCGACCGAAAAAAACGCCAGAGCGGCCCGATGCTGGCGCAATTTTTGCACCGCCTATAACGAGGTACAAACCCGAAACCAGTGGATTGCCTGCAAGAGACTTTCGTCTACAGGAGGTGATGAGAGATGGCAAAAGCTAGCTTAGTTGCCGTTTTGCTCGTCGGGATTCTTCTCACCTTTGTTGGAGCAGCCCTCCCGGCCTGCGCTCCGGAGAGTGACGGTTTCCGTCCCGCTGTTGTCCGGATTCAAGCCCCAAACGAGAAATCATCCGGACAGGAAGACCCGGTGTATGACTCGGATCCCGTGGGCGACCATCCTTGGGGTGGGGCTCCGCCAAGACACGGGGAACACCCGGAGAATATCGACCTGCGGAGGGCCAGCCGGAGTCTGGGCTTCCTGCCAGTCTTTACTGTCGTCCTTTTGCGGCCGTACGCCCAGAACCTGATTAGGTGAGGGGAAAGGGACCGGGTTGCGCTTGTCCCGGCACTCGATCCCGTTGAACCTCCCTCCAGAGGTGAGAGAGATGGATGTTCAATCAAAACCCGAGGGCGTTCGCTGTAAGGACCGGATCCGAAGGATAAAGTCGCTGACCCGGCAAGAGAGGTTCACCCAGGCGCTCGAGGAGATTCGGAACATCAAGGACCGCCCCGGCTCTGACCTGACGACCGATGAACAAGGGGAACTTCTTTACCTGGCAGCCTTATGTCTTTTCCACCTGGGAAAATGCGAGGATGCCTCCAATCGCGCTGAGCGCGCGTTTGAAGTGCTTCGGGATACCGCGCACAACAAGAAGGTAGCCCAAGTCCAGCACGTTTTGGGAAGAATCGCCCTCAGATTGGGCGATTCCAAAAAGGCCGAGATGCACTTGAGCGACGCTATCAGTACCTATCGCAGAGTCGGAGACCAGGCTGAATTGGTCAATTCCTACAATCTGATGGCCCAGATGTGTTTCACCAAAGGAGATTACGCTAAATCCACGCAGTATCTGCAGCAGGCAGCGGATCTGGCGAAGAATGTTGGTGACCTCAAAATGCTCGCCACGCTTCGTGGGAATATCGGCAGAGTGCAAACCCTACTTGGGAATTGGCTGGAGGCAGAGAAGAATATTCAAACCAGTCTCGATTTCAGCCAGAAGAACGGAAACGAACTGAGCGCGTGCAAGGATCTTCTCTCTTTGGGATATGTGTTTTGCCTCCGCCGCGATTTTGGCAGGTCTGGCAGTCGGTTGGGGAAGGCCCTGCAACTGGCGCTAAAGGGGAACTTCTCCCGAGAACTGGCCATATGCTACGAGTATTCCGGCGAGTTGGCGCACAGAGCAAACGACGAGGAGACTGCGGAAAAGAGTTATCTCATGGCTCTTGAAGTCGGGCGAGGCGCCTGCCCAGAAGGTCACATAGAAAGCCAAACTTACCGTCTCTTGGCCGAGCTGCGGGCAGATCAGAGGCAGTTTGATAAAGCCCTGGTCTTTTGTAACAAATCCCTGGAGGCATCGCAGTCTTTAGGTGAGAGGATCGAAGAGGGAGCGGTCTACAGAGTGCTTGGCCAGGTTTATTCCGCCGACGGAGAACGGGAAAAATCGCGCCACCATTTCCAGAAAAGCATTTCCCTTCTTCAGCAGATAGGTGCCAGGTACGAGTTGGCCAGAGCCTTTCTGGAGGCGGGCCGATCAGACTCCTTTGACTATCACAGGAGGCTGGGTTTCTTGGCCAACGCAGAGAGCTTGTTCCGCGATCTGGATTCCAGCTATCATCTCGGGCTGGTCAACCTGGCCGTCGCAGATCTGCTCGTAGATCAGAGAGACTATGGCAACGCTCAGATTTTCCTGGCACAGGCCGAGACCCTTTTCGACCCGGCAGACGACCGTAGAGAACTGTGCCAACTCGCCGACGTGCGGGGCGCGATCGAGGAGGCTCTTTTCCAGTCCCGCAAGATTGCCAAATCCAACGGCAAGGTGACCTTCGACAGCGTTGTCACCGAGAATGGCGAGATGTTGGAGATTCTCGAGCGGTTGAAGCAGAT
>CAYFQZ010000298.1:0-3784 GCA_964345305.1 uncultured Ignavibacteria bacterium
CTGAAACATAAGTATCGTCAGCATCGAGGACTAATTAAAAGGCATCGCGATCTATATTTCACATGGTACATGCATCTCTGTCCTCGCTAAAAAACAACACTTTCTGAGCATTATGCCCAGAATGACATGGAGGGATCTTCATCGTGTTTGTCTAGCCTGAGAATGTGAGATGATTCAATCCAACAAAAAAACCACAGGAGGTAAGATGGTGAAGTTCGACAAACTCACCGTACCGACAGAGGGGAAGAAGATTGAGATCGAAGGCGATGAGCTGAGTATTCCGGACCATCCCATCATTCCGGTGATAGAGGGGGATGGCATCGGCCGGGACATCATGAGAGCCTGCCGCAGGGTGTTGGATGGGGCCGTGGAGAAGACCTATAAGGGAAAAAAGAAGATAGTCTGGTTCGATATTTACGCTGGAGACGCGGCCCAGGCCAAGTATGGAGAGGTCCTTCCCAAGGATACCTTCGAGGCCATAAAGCACTTCGTAGTGGCGCTCAAAGGGCCACTTACCACTCCCGTGGGCGGCGGGTATCGAAGCTTAAACGTGACCCTGCGCCAGTTTCTGAATCTCTACGCCTGCGTCCGGCCGGTGACGTATTTTGAGGGCGTTCCCTCCCCGGTCAGGCATCCGGAGAGGATGAACGTTATCATATTCAGGGAGAACACGGAAGACGTTTACGCGGGGATCGAGTGGGCCCAGGGAACTCCCGAAGTCAAGAAGTTGATCGACTGGCTGAACTCCACCTACAATCTGAATATCAGGACCGACTCCGGAGTGGGGATCAAGCCGATAAGTGTCACCGGCACCAACCGGCTGATCAGAAAGGCGATAAAGCACGCCCTGGAGAACGGCCGGACATCGGTCACCATGGTGCACAAGGGCAACATCATGAAGTACACCGAGGGGGCCTTCCGGGACTGGGGATACAAGCTGGCCACCAGCGAATTCAGAGATCAGGTGGTGACTGAGGATGAGCTGTGGAGCGAGTATGACGGCAAGATGCCTGAGGGCAAGATCCTGGTTAAGGACCGGATTGCCGACAGCATGCTTCAGCAGATTCTCACCCGCACCAGTGAATACGATGTTGTTGCCACGCCCAACCTGAACGGCGACTATCTTTCGGATGCCTGTGCAGCCCAGGTGGGCGGTCTGGGAATGGCTCCTGGTGCAAACATCGGGGATTTCATCGGGCTCTTCGAGGCCACCCACGGTACCGCCCCCAAGTACACGGACAAAGACATGGTCAATCCCGGCTCGTTGATCCTCTCCGGCTGCATGATGCTGGAGTACCTGGGCTGGAAAGAGGCTGCCGAGCTGATCTACAGGGCCATGGGTGATACCATCAAGCAGAAGCGGGTGACCTACGACCTGCACCGGCTGATGGACGGCGCCACCAAGCTAAAGACATCAGAGTACGCCACCGCCATAATTGAGAACATGGGCTAGCTTGGTCGAGCTGGATAGTCTTGAATGGAGACCAGAACCTGTCTTAAGTCAGGGTCTGGTCTTTTTTTGTGACCAAACAAGAGCCGGGGTCTCGTGGAGATGTTCAGCTGTTGCCATAAGCACAACTGCCACATGGTCTTGGTTGTCACCGGTGCGAGAAGGACGATTGGTCACTTGCGACCGAATATCAGACCCAGGTGCTTAAGAAGGACAAGCCGAATCGTCAAACCAAAGGCTTCGACCACTGTCATTCTCTTTCGCTTCCCGCAAAAATCTCTTGCCTTTGCCTCAGGAAATCATATATTGAGAGTGCTATCCCTTGAGAAGGATCAAGGTCATAATGCCACAGCCGACAGAAAAGACCCGTTCTCCTCCGACCGAGTTAGCTTGCGCGTTTGGAATGTTTGAGAGCATATCATCCTTTAGGGTATTGGCGTTAGGCAGTTCCCTTGGGACATGAATCTTGTGACGCTTCGTCTCTCTTGGGGTCAGGTAGGGTGGTGCTCTGTGCAGGCCGATGCTTGGCATTTCAGTGAGAAGGAATATGATCGTAATCTTGCGCCAGCGGAGAAATAGGAAGCCTCCCTCAAGTTGCCAATGCCGAGGAACCAGCACTGGTGAACCACGTTGGTTCACCCAGCTTCATAGAACAGTGACAGGTTCGAAAAGAGAACAGAGTTCTTGAGTTACAGGAAGTGGAGATTTCATCCAAAAAAAGGAGTGATATCATGAAGCGCCACATAAGACCTTGGCTCCTGGCAACAGTCCTGCCCCTGGTCATGTTTGGCTTTTCTTGGGCCCACGCCCAGTGCCCGGAGCAGCCGCTTGACCGGGGGGAATGCGACACCCTGAATGTGATCTGTCTGGACTGCGAGAGAGAGGAGGGTGAGTCTGGCCCCTGGACTGTTCGGTTTCCTATCCTGGTCACCCATGACCAGACCCAGCCAGAAGACAGTATCAGTGCTTTTGCTGTACCTTTAGCCTTCACACATACAAATCCGTCTGCTTACTGCAGCGTGAGCGCTTGGTGGAATAGCACATCCATGTTGTATATGTATCCGGATTTCAACCGGAGCATATACCGGCACATGTTTGAGACGGATAACGTTCCCACGGTGGATACGCTTTACGCCAACCGCATGGCGCAGCTGGAGGGTGATTTCAGCTACCGGGGATGGGACATGACCATTCTGACTTTGGACGACACGGCCAACTTCTGGCTAACTATTGTTCCCACGGGCTCTGCTGATCAGAGGTGGTGGGAAGGAGATAGGGTATTACTGGCCACCATGAGCCTGAGGGTTGAAGACACCATGCACGTTTGTGTGGACACCACCTTCTGGCCGCCGGCTACCTCTCTTACCTTTGCTCGATATGACGGAGAGACCTATACGCCGAGGCACAACATGCCCACCTGCTTCTGGGTTGGCCCTCCGCAAGCAGCCAGCGTCGCAGTCACTGCCCCCAATGGTGGAGAGCAGTGGTGTGTGGGGGACGTTGAGAACATCACCTGGACGTCCACCGGCATAAGCTCGGTGAAGATAGATTATTCGGTTAACGGAGGCACTGATTGGCTGCCGGTTACGGCCAGCTATCCAGCCGGTGGGGGGAGTTACGCCTGGACCGTTCCTGATAATCCCTCCTCCAATTGTCTGGTCAGAGTCTGTGATGCTGATGGAGATCCTTGTGATCAGAGTGATGCCGCCTTCACCATCCTGGATTCGCCTGCTGCTCCGACTGGCTGTGTGGCCAGTGACGATCTGTGTGACAGGGTGAGCTTCTCCTGGACCGACAATTCCACCGATGAGACTGGATTCAATATTTACCGTGATGGTTCGCCGCTGGCGAGTGTTGGAGCGAACGTTACCAGCTATGATGATCTGACCGCCACAGCTGGAACCACCTATGAGTACTGCGTGAGAGCTTACAACGACTGTGGTGAATCCGGCCAGTGTTGTGACAATGGTACCGTCCTGGATGTGCCCGCTGCCCCCACAGCCTGTTCGGCCAGCGATGATCTGTGTGACAAGGTGAGCCTCTCCTGGACGGACAATTCGGATAACGAGTCTGGCTTTAACATCACCCGTGATGGTTTGCCCCTGGCGAGTGTTGGAGCGAACGTTACCAGCTATGATGACCCCACTGCCACGCCCGGGGTGACTTACAGTTATTGTGTTTCTGCTTACAATGACTGCGGTGAATCGAGTCAATCCTGTGATGACGGCGTTTTGGTTGCCCAGGCGGTTACGGTTACTGCTCCCAATGGTGGAGAGCAGTGGTGTGTGGGGGACGTTGAGAACATCACCTGGACGTCCACCGGCATAAGCTCGG
>CAYFQZ010000299.1:0-3200 GCA_964345305.1 uncultured Ignavibacteria bacterium
TCTAATGGAGGCAGCCGACATTATTCCTTACGAAATGGTAAGCGTGTTCAACATAAATAACGGCGCGCGTTTTCAGACTTACGCCATTGAGGGCGAAAGAGGATCCGGAACCGTCTGCATAAACGGCGCGGCGGCGAGGATGGCTCAAACCGGGGATCTGGTTATTATTCTCTCGACTCACCAGGTAACAGATGAACAATCTCGCTCAGCGAAACCGGTTTTTATCCGAGTCGACGCTGAGAACAAGATTATCCAATAGCCGGCCGGCAACAGTCAGACACAGGTCTAAGAACCTCCCGGTTTCAGCAGACAGAGGGTTCAACACCCTGCTTTGCACATTCCCCTCAACCGCATATTCACGACCGATGCCTAGCCCCAAGCGAAGCAAAGCTTTTCAAGAAAAAACCCTCGTGGGCATAAAAGCCACGATTCAGCGCTGTAAATTCTTGAATAAAACGGGAAATGGAACTTAAATAGTACGGTCTGCGAAGAGCAGTTGGACTCAAGGAGACAACGCCGTAAACAAGAGGGCTGCTGATGCGCTTTAATGTTAGACAGATGCAACAGATGAAAAAACGCGGCGAGAAGATCGCCGTACTCACCGCATATGACTACCCGACAGCTAAGCTAATAGACGAGCTTGGCATTCCAATAATCCTTGTGGGTGACAGCCTGGGAATGGTGGTGCTGGGCTACGACACCACAATACCCGTAACCGTAGACGACATAATCCATCACACCAGAGCTGTTGTGCGCGGCAGCACAAAGGCTTTAGTGGTCGCGGATATGCCTTTCATGAGCTATCGAATTTCTTCCAGCGATACCCTGAAAAACGCGGCACGCATGATCCAGGAGGGAGGAGCGCAGGCTGTGAAGCTAGAGGGCGGTGAAAACGTCTCGAGCACGGTGCGAGAGATAGTCGACAACGGCATACCGGTCATGGGCCACATCGGCCTAACTCCGCAATCGGTCCATCAGCTCGGCGGCTACAAAGTAGTCGGCAAGACCAAGGAAGCGGCAACTCGTTTGCTGGCAGACGCCGAGGCATTGGATGAGGCAGGAGTATTCGCGATCGTTCTCGAAACTATCCCTATTCCGCTTGCCGGAATGATTACGAAGCGCGTCCGAGTGCCCACTATCGGCATTGGTGCGGGAGTCCATTGCGACGGTCAAGTGCAAGTTGTCAGCGATATTCTCGGGTTATATACAGACTTCGTACCCAAACACACTAAGCAGTATGCAGATCTGGCAAAGCTGATTAAGTTGGCAATCAGCGACTACATAAGCGAGGTACGGTGGGGTAAATTCCCAGGAGAAAAAGAGAGCTCTACGATGCGGGAAAGCATACTCGAGGATCTGTTCAAATCCGGGGAATGAAGAAGGAGTCGCCGATGGGTATTGAGGTAGTCAGCTATATCGCCGAGATGAGAAACGCCAGAGCGGCGATGAAGGGCGAGATCGGATTCGTGCCGACCATGGGGTACCTGCACGAGGGACATCTGGCCCTCGTTCGCCGAGCTCGCCGTGAGAATCCGATCGTTGTAGTCAGCATCTTCATCAACCCGACCCAGTTCGGCCCGCATGAGGATTTCGCCGATTACCCGAGGGACACCGATCGCGATCTGGAACTACTTGAGCAGGAAAACGCCGACCTGGTGTTCATCCCAACTGCAGATGAGATTTACCCGACCGATTATCACACTTGGATCGATGTGGAAAAAATTACGGAACGGCTTGAGGGCGCCTCTCGCCCGGGGCATTTTCGGGGAGTGGCAACGGTAGTGGCCAAGCTTTTCAACATAGTTGAGCCGCACAAGGCGTACTTCGGGCAGAAGGACGCCCAACAACTGCTCGTCATAAAAAAGATGGTTTCCGACCTCAACATGAACATCAAAATAGTAGCTGTGCCGACCGTTCGCGAGGATGATGGGCTGGCCCTGAGCAGCCGTAACGCTTACCTGAATCCCGAAGAGCGCCAATCGGCTCTTGTTCTCTGGAATGCACTCTGCAGGGCAAAGGAACTCTTGCAGGACGGCGAACGAAACGCGGAACGCCTGCGCGCGGAAATGACGTCCATCATTACTGCGAATCCGCTGGCGACAATTGATTATATGAGTGTGGCTGATAACAGTTCACTGGAAGAACTTGAAGGACTGGATGGCCCGGCACTTGTTTCCCTGGCGGTTAGAATCGGCAAAACCAGACTCATAGACAACATCACTTTGAAGCCGGTCCACAAAGCAGACGATAACTAAAAGACCTCCCCAGACGTAGCTGCGCAGGGAAATAAATACGGTTACAAGAGGCTTTCGGTAGGGCATTGGAATAACGCCAAACCACCAATGCTGGGGGCGGGATATTTGTGTGTCGGCCATTGGCTGCACACTTTCGAGCTTCGCGGTTTCTGTCCCGCACCATAACGACCGCGGACACGAATGTCCGCTCTCCAACTGGAATTGTATAGGACAATGCCGCTGACAAGGGCGCGATCTGCCGAGCTTACCAGCCTACTGCGGGGCGGAGAGGATCAAGAGGGGAAGCACACACCCCTCAGTCCCCTCTCAAGAGGGGAATTGAAAAAAATGCCTTTGTAACCTCTCGCTCAAGCCAGGGATTGGTGAAGACTTCTACTCCATCCTTTTCAAGCAACGATCTTGCTATTGCTGCATTCTTTTCAGTCTCTCCATCATCTCCTTGGCGTTCTCGTTGTCCGGATTCAGCTCAAGGGATTTCTCGTAGTTTTTTATCGCCAGCTCAATGTCGCCGTGATTCATATACGCCTCGCCGAGACTGTCGTAAACGTTCCAGGACTCAGTGAAAGTCTCGACATTCACCTTGAATACTTCAATTGCAGCATTGATATCGCCTTCTTCAAGCAATCTGTAACCGAGCTGATTGAACTGTCTTTCATCGAAATAGTACCTGTCTCCCGTGTCTGCCTGCATCTCGCGATATTTTGCGATTGCCATCTCGATTCCCAACTCGGCTATTGTCTGTCCCACTAGCTCGGCAGCTGACTCCTGCAACTGTCTCCAGAATGCCATGACATTGAGTGAGTGTTGGGGCTGGAACGGGTGCTGCTGATGGATCTGCTCATTTCTTATGACTAGTTTGCTGAAATAATGGGAAAATCTCTCATAAGGGAGACGAGCCTGAGCCTGCTCAAGATTGAGTCCCTCATTTTTGGCGGCGATAACTTC
>CAYFQZ010000300.1:0-12584 GCA_964345305.1 uncultured Ignavibacteria bacterium
TGGGGGAGAAGATCGCCCGGGCCATAGAGAGGTCTCTGGAGAGAGGAATCCCTCTGGTGATCGTATCGTGTTCCGGGGGCGCCAGGATGCAGGAGGGGATTTTGTCACTGATGCAGATGGCAAAGACCTCCGCGCTTCTGGCCAGGCTCTACGATCGGAGAATTCCTTATATTTCTGTTCTGACCAATCCCACCACCGCCGGGGTCATGGCCAGTTACGCCTCATTGGGCGACGTGATAATCGCCGAACCGAAAGCTCTTTTGGGATTTGCCGGCCCCCGGGTGATCCAGCAGACCATAAAACAGGATCTTCCTCCCGGCTTCCAGAGCTCCGAGTTCTTCTTAGAGCACGGCTTCTTAGACTTAATCTCCCACCGAAAAGATCTCAAGAAAAACATCTCCTTGATCTTGGGATATCTAAGCTAGCATCTCATCTTTGACCCCTTTCTGGCGCAAGAGTATACCACCCTCTGTGATCGGCTGAAAGCCGGGGACTCTCTCCGGAGGACGGTGTCATGCCGGATCCTGTTGAGGGTTAGTCGTGGAGCCGGCGCTCGGGTGGCAGGCTGGAACATTGGGCGCTTGAATGCCTTGACAATTGGGGAAACTTGTGTATTTTGGTGTTAGAGGGCTCGATGCACAAGAAGGGTCTGCAGAGTTGGAGTAGACTTCCGTTTTACTTGATAGTTCCTCAAAGGCAGAACCCGTCTTAGACTTGGAGGATCTAACAGAGACTCGGCCAGTGGTACCATATAGGTGGCCAGTCGGGCCAAGTCTGCCTGGGAAACTTCGTGAGAAAAGAAAGCCAAGTTCGGGTCAATCCTTTAAACCTTTCCGCTTTGGAGGCTTCAAATGGGAAGATGGATAAATCGCATTGCAGGCTTCAGGATCCCGGTCCTTTGCGTGATCTTCTCCTTCGCTTGTTGCTTTGTTTTGGCCTCGGATCTTGCTGCCGGACAGATAGAGGAGGATTTCTCAGAGTACCTGGACACTTTATCACCGGATGAGTTCGTCTCGGCCCTGGTGATTATGGCCGACCAGGCAGACATAAGATCCGTAAGTGCTGCCCTTACCGCAGGGCGAGCGAGCAGAAGCACCAGGCATCAGCGGGTGGTCTCTGCCCTGCAGGCTGCTGCGTCCCGGTCGCAGGGGAGCATAACCAATTACCTCGATTCGAGGATCAGGGAAGGATCGGTTAAGGGATATACCACCTACTGGATAATGAACTTGGTCGTCGTCCAGGCGACGGTGGACGAATTGCAGACCATAGCTGCTCGTTCAGACGTGGAGATGGTAGAGTCGAATTTCAAAGCCAGCCTGATAGAGCCGACAAGGGAGGGGGACGTACCGATGGTAATCCCGCAGAAGGGGATTGGGGTCACCCCTGGACTCAAGGCGATCAAGGCCGACAGCGTATGGCACAGTCTGGGAATTACCGGGCTGGGCAGGATAGTGGCCAATATGGACACCGGGGTGGACGGTGTCCATCCAGCCCTGTCCAGCAGGTGGCGCGGCAACCACCAGCCCTGGTGGGAGTGCTGGAGGGACTGTGTGGGCTACGGGGATACCATTCCCCACGATTACCACGGTCACGGCACGCACGTTATGGGGACCTTGTGCGGGCTGGGAGCCGGCACCGGGGATACCATCGGGGTGGCTTTTGATGCGGAGTGGATTGCTGACAACGCCATCAACCAGGCGGTCACTCCGGAATTCGATAGCGACGTCACCGGTGCGTTTCAGTGGTTTGCCGATCCCGACGGAGATCCGCTCACCGTGGATGACGTCCCGGACGTGGTCCAGAATTCCTGGGGCATTTACAGCTGGTGGCCCGGATATCAGGATTGCGATTACCGCTGGCAGACCGTTATCGAGAACTGCGAGGCGGCGGGAGTGGTGTGTATCTTCTCCGCCGGCAACGAAGGGCCCTATACCCAGACCCTTCGATCCCCGGCCAACATATGCAGCACCTCCACGATCAACTTCGCCGTGGGGGCCATCGACGCCACCAACTATGGTTTTCCCTATCCCATCTGGGCATCCAGCAGCCGGGGGCCCTCCGACTGTGACGGCAGAACCAAGAAGCCGGAAGTGGTGGCGCCGGGGGTGGACGTCTACTCCTCCATTCCCGGTGGAGGCTACGTCGGCACGTGGGATGGAACCTCCATGGCCGGTCCTCACGCGGCAGGTATCGTGGCCCTGATGCGCCAGGCCAATCCCGATCTGGAGGTGGATTCAGTCAAGCAGATTCTAATCAGCACCGCGGTGGATCTGGGACCACCGGGTGAGGAGAATGCTTACGGATGGGGAATAGTGGACGCTTATGCAGCCGTGCTTGCGGCCATGCAGAGCGCCTATCTTGCGGGCGATGCCAACGGCGACGAAATCGTAGACGTGGCGGACGCTGTGTACCTGCTCAACTATCTCTACAAGGGCGGCTCAGCGCCCGACCCCATGGGTGCGGGAGACCCTAACGCTGACTGCATTATAGACGTATCCGACGCGATCTACCTGCTCAATTACCTGTACAAGGGCGGCCCGTCTCCCCAGCACGGCTGTGCCTAGCGCCGCAACGTGCCAGCCGATTGAGTTGGGGCATCTTCTCTGAAGTCAAAGAACGTTTTGCCGCAGAAGCCTGTCCTACGGCTTGAGGTAGGACAGGCTTCTTGCCAGATTCTTAGGATAGAGCACACGGCAAAGATGCCGGCTGGCCAAATCCTGGGGCATTTTGCCAACACGCCAACCTTCTTTCCGGCACAGAGAAGGCAAAAAAAATACCACCCTCAGGGTGGTGTCGAAAGAAAACGCGAACGCATCTATTTTTCGGTCGGTATCTTTATCTTGTGCTGCTTGATCTTGAACCGCAAAGACGACTCGGGAATGCGCAGCACCGCGGCCGAAGCCTTCTTCACCCAGTTGTTTTCAATCAGCGCCTTCAGGATAAACTGCTTTTCCCATGCGGCCACCCGGTCATAGAGGGAAAGCTCGTTGGAGCCCTTCTCTTCCTTCATGCCCATCTTATCGGCGAATATATCTGCCGCCACCACCGCCTCACCGTCCTTGATGGCCACCAATCTTTTGACCTCATTCTCCAGCTCCCTTACGTTTCCGGGCCAATCGTAATTGGCCAGAAGCTCCATGATGGCAGAAGAAGGCTCGACAGCTTCGCCCTGGGAACCGGCTGAGTGTATCTTTACGAAGTGATTCACCAAGAGAGGAATGTCCTCCTTTCGCTGCCTCAAGGGAGGCAGCTGCACGTGTATGGTGTTCAGCCGGAAGAAGAGGTCCTTTCTGAAAAGTCCCTTATCGATCTGTTCTCTTATGTTCAGGCTGGTTGCGGAGATGACACGAATGTCGACTTTCCTGGGCTTGGTGTCGCCCAGGCGGGTCAGTTCTTTCTCTTCCAGAACCCTCAAAAGTTTGATTTGAGTGGCGGGATTTATCTCGGCGATCTCATCCAGGTACAGAGTTCCCCCATCCGCCTCCTCTATCAACCCTCTCTTGTCCTGAGAGGCTCCCGTGTACGCCCCCTTCCTGTGACCGAAAAGCTCGTTCTCCAGAAGGGTCTCGGGAAACGCGGCGCAGTTCACCACCACAAAGTTCTTTTCCTTTCGGCTGCTGTTGTAATGAATGGCCTTGGCCAACTGGTCCTTTCCGGTTCCGGTCTCTCCCTCCAGCAGTATGGACAGGTTTGTATCCTTCACCTGAGAGAGTCTCCACATGATCTCCAGCATCTGGTTGTTCTGGGTGATGACGTTGGAAAAGGCGCTCTTTTCCTTAAGCTGCTGCTTCAGCCTCAGGTTTTCCTCTCCCAGTTTCTTGTTTTCCACCTCGGCCAGCCTCAAACCTATTATGTCGGCAAATGCTACCGTCAGATTAAGTTCGTCCCCGCGGAAGGGCTTGGAAAACGAGCCATTCTTCTTGCGGTCCAGATACAGAACGCCTTTGACCTCGGTACCGGTTTTCAAAGGGACCAGAAGCAAACTTGAGGTTTCGTCGCCTTCTCCAAGGAAGAGATTGGATTTACCTGACGTAGAGTATACCGGCTGGCCCAAGGAGGTGAGCTCGCCATCCAGTCGGTAGGTCACCGATTTTATCCGTTCCGTCTCCTCCGGCGAAAGATTGAAGCCGAAAAAGCAGGGAAGGGATGCCTCGCTGCCGTTTTTCAGGAGAATGAAGCCGCGATCCGCCCGGAGCCGCTTTGCCAGAAGCACGAGGTTCTGACCCACGTCCGTACCCTCCAGGCCCTTCGGGATCTGATCGGCGGAGGCTACATCTGAGGTCTCTTTGGACTCGATTTCCGACAGGAATCTTCGAAGTGTATTGTAACGGTTGTCGGGGGATATGCTCTTTTGCGCAATGGCCCTCTCAACCTCGGCGCGTAAGTCTAGGATCTCACGCAAGATCTCCTCGATTCCGGCGGCCCTCTCGCCTCCTTCAGCCCCCAGCAAGTCTTGAGCTTGGTTTACAGAGTCGATGCTGCGGTCATAGTCCCGAATCTCAAAATGTGCCACGGCCTGAGCGAGATGGGTCAATCCCAGGTAGTAAGAGCTCGCCGAAGAGTTCTCGGGGAAAAGATCGTGGAAGATTCTCCTGGCTTTGTACAGGTATTCCAGCCTACTCTGGACATCGAAGACACTCTCCTGGCCGACGGCCAGATACGCCCGGGCCAGCTCGAATCTGCAGCCGATCTTCTCCAGGCAGGCCATGCTTGATCTGAAACCCACCTCGGCCAGTTTCTTGTTGTTCCTTCTGGCATGAATCTGCGCCAGGATTCCGTGTACGATCCCCTCCTCCACCTTCTCGTTCAGGTTTCTGGACAGATCCCGGAATCTCCGACATGAGCTTTCTGCCAAGTTCAGCTTTTGGCTCGCAAGCTGAAGCTGGGCCAGGATGCGATACGACTGACAGAGCAAGCTGCTCTTGGGGGCGATCTTTTCGCCTATGTCGATGGCTCGAGATATCTCCTGATTACATCTTTCATAGTCATTCTTCTGCAGGGCCAACTCAGCCAGATATTCGTGGTAGATGGCCAGTTCTCTTTTCAAACCTTTTTCTTGGATAATTACACGGGCTTTCTTGTAGAAACGTTCCGCCTCTTCGAATTTCCTCTGTCGAAACGCGGCATACCCCAGCGAAAGCAGGTTTCTGCAAACGGCCACTTGAGTGTTTGCCCGCTCGTTCTGCCTCAGGCTCTCGTAAAGACATCTCTGAGCCTTCTCCCATTCCCCCATCAGCAGATGTATCCTGCCCAAATTGCCGGAGATCCGGGGAAGCAGAAGATGCCCCTCCTTGAACTTCCTGGCGTGCTCGGCAGCTTGGTTCAGAGACTCCAGCGAACGGTCGAATTCGGCCCGAATGAAGTGTATCTGGGATAGCTTGTTGTAAGCTTTTGTGGTTCCTTCCTCGTCTTCTGCGCGGCGAAACGACGATATGGCGTCCCGGATTTCGATCTCCGCTCTTTTCAGATCACCGCTGTCGATCAGGATGTAGCCCAAAAGCAGTTGAACCTGACCAAGCCTTCTGTTCTTCAAGGTCCGTCGTAGAAGCTGATAGGCATGCTCTGCCTTCTTCAGGGCTTCACTGTAACAGCTCTGTCGGTAGAGTATCAGGCCTTCCAGGTAACACCACTCCCCTTCGTAAGCCGAAGAAGCGTCATTCCCTTTCTTCAGCTTAGCCAACTCCGCCTGCGCGGCCGTGAAGTCCCTTCGAGCCGCCAGAGACGAAACAAGATCAATTTTTTTGTCCAGGCTCTCCATTTTCAATCTTCACCAAATGATCCTGTCCTATCGGATTAGCATATAAACGTGACCGCGACGCTTCTGTGCCGACCCCAGGGTCTTATGCTTCTCCTGGCCATCCCTGTCTGGTGCCAGCTGCAGATGGACTATGATCCAGAAATCGAATCCTCCAAACTGAAGCACCAGATCATCACCCTCGTGGGGAGGATCGTCCGGGCTGACTCCGTCCGGATCTTGGTGATCCAGGTCGTCCCACGGGTGCTCCCAGTCTGGATTGGGATCGGTTAGATCATCCGCAAGGCCGACGTTGAACGCGACCAGAAAGCAGAGGATGACCGAAAAGAGAAGGATTCGCTTGATCAAGAAGAATCTCGGATCTCCGCATGCTGTTGAACCAATCCACCTCATGAGCCCATCGCCTCCTTAGGTTTGAAAAGCGAAATCCGTGTCTTTCAGTCTAAAAAGTTAAAAGCGTTGTCTCGCCCAGCCTTTACCGCTCGGCAAAAGCAGGGAGCGAGCTTGTATGAAAGCGCCCATCTGGCTTGTTCGCTCTTTATCAATATAACCGATACTCGGTTTGTTGTCAAGTTATTTTTCGCAATTTACTGCGCTGCCCAGCTTCAAGACGGTTTTGACGCTCTTAGCGCAATTGTCATCCCCGCCCAGGGAAGCCACCCGTTGGCGCTTCTCGGTTGGCTTCCAACAAATTATACGCGCCGGGATCGGAAGGTATTGTAGCAAAAAATCCACACGGCTCCTTCGCAAGAAATTGCGCCTGCAGGAAACTGCACAATGGGCACTGACAGGGCAATCACAATCGTCGGGCGACACACGCAGGAACTGCTGGTCGAGTGACGGACAATCAGCGGGCCGGAGGACCTCAAGCTCAAGTCCACCTTCCCGAGTCGGCTTTGCGCACGACGGGCCTATTAGCACCGCAAGCCGCCGTGCACGTTGAGCACGCTTCCGGTGATATAGCCCGCCTCGTCCGAGGCTAAAAACGCCACCGCTTTGGCTATGTCTTCGGGCTGGCCCAGTCTTTTCAGCGGAACGCTTTTGGACATGTCTTCTTTCATCTCGTCGGTATAAGATTCGGTCTCCACGAACCCGGGGTTGACCACGTTCACTCGTATTCCGTGCACAGCCTCCTCCTTGGCCAGACTCTTGGAGAAAACTACCACCCCGGTCTTGGCGACCGCATAGGCGCAGGTACGGACGTAACCTTGCGTCCTTTCCGCATTCGGCCCGCCGATGTTGATGATCACTCCCGATTTCTGCTCTCTCATGATCGGCACCACGGCCTTGCAGCAGTAGAATACCGAATTCAGATTGGAGTTGATGGTCTGGTGCCATTCCTGAATGGTGCTATCGAAGATGGGCTTGTACAGGAAGGGTCCGACATTATTCACCAGGATATCGACTCTGCCAAACTCCGACCTTGTTTTCTCCACCATCCGCTGGGCGTCGGCGAAGTTCGACACGTCAGCCTGAACGCTTATGGCCCTGGTTCCGGTCTGCCTGATCTGCTCCAAGGTCTGATCAGCGGCCCAGCTATCCGACAGATAATTGATGACCACCCGGCACCCTTTTTTCGACAGCTTCAGCGCAATAGCCCTGCCTATGTTCCGGGAACTGCCGGTCACCAATGCCACTTTACCATCTAAAGCCATCTTTACCTCTCCTCTGGAGGATCGCAAGGAATCGAGATTACTTTTTTCCGATGGGCATGATGGCCAGTGGTTCCGCCTCGATTCCGAGAGACTTTTTGACTTCTTCATCGTCAAATGCTCCGATGAAGACGGTGCCCAGGCCCAAGCTTTCCGCCTGAAGGTACACATTCTCTGCGGCAGAGCCCACCTCCATGTGAACGTAACGGATGCCCCTTTCACCATACTTGGCCATGGTCCTTTCGTAGACCGCGGCGATGATCAGGGTGATCGGGGCGCGCAGTATCTCATCTTGATGAAGCGAGGCTTCGGTGACCTTCTGGCGCAGGTCGATCTTCTTGCTCTGCGCGATCGTATGCATCCCTGGATCGTAATGATAGAGTCCGGGATCGAGTCCCTTGACTTCCCCCACCATCAGGTACACTTCCAGGGGGTAGAGGGCTCCGGCAGAGGGAGCTGTTCTGCCACCCCACTTTTCCGTCATCCCTTGTGCGGCCCAGAGAAGCTGCGAGATATCCTCCAGCGTCAGCGAATCTTCCGCATAGTTTCTTATTGATCGACGCTCCAAAAGCGCCCGTTCCACGCTGGTGGGACTGGAGAATTTGGGCTTCGGCAATTTCATGGTCTCTCCTTTGGGTTGCGTTTCTTCGTCAGCCAGAAGTGGTGCGCCATGCTGGACGAGAAGAAACGTCAGGGCTCCAGACACGAAGACCAGGAAAACAAGCAACGTCATAATCGGTCTCACGGCCGGTTCCTCTCGTTTTTTGGGTTCAAAACCGGGATTATTCTCCTCCTGTAATACCAAATATAGCGGCAGCCTGGGAAATATCAACAAATTTGTGCAGAATGGCAAAAACGACTAAGGGGTGTCCGGAATTTCCGGTTACGTTGACGGCGCAGTCGTTCAAAGCGAGAACAACTGACCAGTTCATTCAAGTCCGCTGACTTAGCCGTGTCTTTAGAAACATCTGGGTTGAGTTTGGGAAAGGTTTGGCTATATTATAAGTAAATGGTGATAAGGCCTTCGACTAATGGACGGTTCCTGAGGCCTCAACCTAGCACCCCAGGGTGCCTGCCTTGGGACCATCAAAGCTAGGGGTTTCGACATGGACAGGAGAGTATTGATCGTATTTCTGTTCGCCTCTTGGGCGGTGCCAGCATTCGCAGAGGCATCCGTCGACACCTTATGGATAAGGCGATACAACGGGCCCGGCAGCGGTTGGGATCAGCCTAGCGCTATCGCCGTAGATGGCTCGGGCAGTGTTTATATCACAGGACACAGCCTGGGGCCATCCCCCACGGACATCGGAGCGGATGCAGACTATGCCACGATTAAGTGTGACCCCACGGGAAACAAAGTCTGGGTCCGAAGATATGATGGACCGGGCGGCTCAGGCGATTATGCCCGTGCCATGGCGCTGGATGATGCGGGCAATGTTTACGTGACGGGAATGAGCATCGACGAAGGAACGACCGGAGATTACGCCACAATAAAATATCATCCCGATGGAACCGTTGGCTGGGTGAGAAGATATGATGGGCCAGTAAATGGCTGGGATTACGCTCGTGCTACAGCAGTTGATGGTTCGGGTAACGTCTATGTCACCGGCATGAGCATTGGCGACGGGACCAACCCTGATTTTGCCACCATAAAGTATGATTCTTCAGGAAATGAGCTTTGGGTGGAAAGGTACAACAGATCGGGAGGCAGCTGGGATTGTGCCCAAGCTATAGCAGCGGATAACTCTAGTAATGTCTATGTGACAGGATACGTCGGCTCTATAACTGGAACCGATTATGCTACCATAAAGTATCATCCAAATGGAGATATCGCGTGGGTGAGAACCTACAACGGCCCTGGAAACGACTATGATTTCGCTCAAGCCATGATAGTCGATGGTTCCGGTAATGTCTATGTTACCGGAGATAGCTGGGACAATGAAGCCGGGTTCGACTGTGCTACCATAAAGTACTACCCGGACGGAAGTGCTGCCTGGGTGGCACGGTACAACGGATCTGGAAATGGTTGCGATTATGCTGTTGCGATTGAAGTAGACGGTTACGGCAATGTGTACGTGACCGGACAGAGCAGGGGCAGCGAGACCGATTTTGACTACGTCACCGTGAAGTATGATTCTCTGGGCAACGAGGTTTGGGCCATGAGGGAGAATGGACCGGGCGACTGGGATGATTGTGCAAATGCCATCGCAGTGGACATCTCGGGTAATATTTGTGTTGCCGGTATGAGTCTTGGCAGTGATTCTTGGTATGATTATTCCACCATAGGCTATGATCCCTCTGGAACTCAGCTTTGGTCAAAGAGACACGACGGACCGGTAGGTCACGGAGATTATGCCTGCGCTTTGGCGGCGGATGGCTTTGGTAACGTTTATGTGACCGGTTACAGTCATGGTGGTTCAATATCATCTTATGATTACGTCACCATAAGATATTATCAATGCGAGGGGAATAACCCGCCAGATGCCTTTTCTCTGACATTCCCTCTCAATCACGCCTCCACACCCCGGGGGGTATATTTTGACTGGGAGATAGCCTCCGATCCGGATGTCTCGGATCTGGTCAGATATGATCTCTATGTTAGCACCTCATTTCACTTCCCCCAGGACTCGACTACGATTGACAGCAATATTATCGCAAGCGAGTACATAAAGATGCTGGATCTGGGAACCCATTATTGGAAGGTCAAAGCAAAGGATAATTGTGGTGCAGCGATCTGGTGTGACCAGATCAAATACTTCACGGTGACGGGTATCCCTTACATCACTGTGGGTGATTTGAACTCCGACGGTTTCATCGAAGTTCAGGACGTGGTCTTTTGCATAAATTATCTTTACAGATCAGGCTCTGCTCCTGAGCCTATGGCAGCCGGAGACTGTAACTGTGACGGAGTAATTGACATCAGTGATGCCGTCTACTTGACCAACTATCTATTCAGGAAAGGTCCCTCGCCAGAATGCTGATTACGGAAACTTAAGCGAACTGAAATAATAGATTCCCAAAAGGAAATCGACCATGAGAAGATTATTCAAGTCGCGCGGCTTTATCGTTGGTTTGCTGTTTCTATTAGTGGCTCTTCTTGCTCCACCAACCCCTGAAAGCGGGGCTCGGAAAGGCAAGCAGGGAAGCTCCCCACCAGGGATGGCCACCACGCAGACTGATCATTTTGGCCTCAGGTACATAAGACATGGTTTGGACATCAATGATTTCAGAATTCCCCTGACCAACTATGCTATCTTTGGGCAGTTTGTTGAGCTGGGACAAGCTGGAGGGGAATGGCCAAAAGGCTCCAAAGAGTACTATATATTCGGTGCTGGCATATGGGTAGGTGGAAACGTAAACAGACCAAGTCTCCAAACGCTCAACTTCAGTAATCTTTACACGGGTATGAGAAGGGACACCGTCCTCTATTCGGCCATAATAGACACAAACAGACTCCCATACCGAACTAATCCCCGAGTGGTGGTGGGGTATAATCCCAGCGGGGGAGCAGAAGAGTTCTCTGGACTCACCGACATATTCATCAGCGATCATCCCGAGGATTATCCTTCCCCAGATTTCTGGCCGCTGGTTGATGATCAAGGCGATCCCATCATCCTGGGCATAGAAGATAGCTATACCGAATTTGATGACCAGGATACCACCAGATGGGATACGGGCATCAATTCCAATGCCGGAGACGGAGTCGACATAGCCACTTACGGCTTGGGGGTTGAGGTTATCCAGCGCACCCACTCCTGGAATTACGAGGAGAACAAAACCATCCATTTCTTTAAGTATAACATCATCAACATTAGAGAGGACATGGCCCCCATAAGGAACTGTTTCGTTTCCGTCATGTGTGATGCTGATGTGGGCCGTACAGCCAACGATGATCTGGTCGGCTTTGATAACGGCCGTAATCTGGGTTACGCCTATGACAGCGACTTTGCCGAGCGAAATTTCGGCAGAATTCCTGGTTTTCTCACCTATGCTTTTTTGCAGAGCCCGCTTGCCACCTATGATGTCGACCTGAACGGGGACGACCAGATCAGCCCAGATTCTTTAATGTGGAATGATGTATGGGTAAAAGATGTCCGAAAAGGAGAGCCTTTGGGTTTGACCTCTTTTAAGACGTCGAATCTGCAGTCGGGTGATCCGGATACCGAGCCGGAGAAATATCTGATCATGGCTGGTCACAACTATCCGGATGTAGGAGACCAGCGCTATGCTCCCTTTGATCTGGGAACAGGGACCACTCCAGTAGATCAGAGATTCTTTCAGAATACCGGCCCGTTTCTCTTGGCTCCTGTGGGCCGGTCTGTCATCGACACGGTTTGGAAGTGGGATTTCCTAACCGAATCGCTGCAAGTGGCAAGTATTGATACGATAGTTGGGGATACTGTAAGCGTTGTGGTGGCGGTCTTTATGGCACCCGATCTGCAGCAGATTCCCAAGATTGCGGATATGGCCCGTTTCATCTATGAGAAGGATTACATGCTTCCTAGACCCCCGGATCAGCTTAACCCAACCCGATAAGAACAGAAAAGGCGAACTCAGTTTGTGGTCCGTCACTTCGGCAGCCGCGACGGAATAGCACCAACATAAAAAGAGAGAAAGCGTGCAAAGAAAACCGAGTGTAAAATCCATTTCACCCTTTCTGAAGGCGCACTCGTCCCTTCAGGAGGAAGGAGGTCCAACTGCGGCTGGAACGGACGCTGCCCGCGGTTTTAGCCAAACCACCAGCAGCTATTCTTGCTCCAACTGTTCTTGCTTGAGCGTGTCTTTCTTCGCTTGGAGATCTTGGTAATGGGCGCTACCGGATCGGCCCAGGTTTTCGTCCTTCTGGTACGCGCGCTGGTACGACCTTTTGTGCTTCGACCTCTCCTGGGCGAAGAACGCTTCCTTCTGCTTGTCATCATGCCCCCTGCGTTATGTCAGGTTAGTTGAAGGAGCCCCGCTTCATACGGGGCTCCCTCCAACAAGGTTTTCCCCTTTTGACCTGCAGTTTACGGATTGTTGGGAGTATTGGCGTCATCCCAGTAATCCAGTGTGCCCTGCAGCACGATTCGATATTCACCGGTGTTCGGATTCACGTTCTCCACCTTGCACCTACAGGTGGTGGAGTTGTACAGAAGCTCGCTCAACCTGAACTGCAGTGAAGCCGGTGAACTCGGGGT
>CAYFQZ010000301.1:0-6394 GCA_964345305.1 uncultured Ignavibacteria bacterium
AACTCCGGCAGAGTCATGCGGCTTCCGTCGCCGTTGACGGCGTCGGAGCAAAGCCCCCTCCAGCCGTTGGCGTGATCATTGATGATCAGCATATAGTGCTCCGCAGAGAAATTCTGCACACCGTATCCGATGAAATCTCTCAAAGTCACAGGATCGGACATGTCCTTCTTCCCCAAGACCGCGAGAACTTCCGAGCTGATTACTCCCTCCGGCTCGTCCGGATACTCTTCGATGCGGTAGTACTTGCACTCCCCGTCGGTCTTGATTGAGCCGAGCATGACCAAGATCTGCACGTCATCCGTGGACCCGATGTTCTCCAGCTCCTGGACGTCGCGGATCACGTAGGATTGGCCGTCGGGCGTTTCGTCTTGGGGGTTGTTCCCGTCGAAATAGCCCAGAATGGTCCACTTGTACTTGGGGGGCTCCGGCCCGGTGGGCTTCTTCTTGCTGCAGGCGACAAGCATGGTGAACAAAACCATCATCAGGACGGCTGCTAGCTTGACAGTCTTCATCATGATTCGATTTCCCCTTTTTAAACGCAGCTGCTTCCGCGACGAGGGGTCCGGGATAGGATAACGTGCTGATTCGGACAAAATCGGAACTCGTTTCGCTGCGGAGTCAGACCCGGTCCAGGCGAAATGCCGGCTTATCGGACCTGACAAGGTCTAGGCAGCGGTTACCAGCTTCTTTAACACCTGATCGGTTTTGGTCTTGTGCAGGTGCAGGCCCACCTCCTGGGGCGAGAGCCCCTGAGCCAGGCCTAGCATCTGGAAATAGTACAGAATGGGAATGGTCAAATCCTCGTTTAGCTTTCTGGAGAGCTTTATCTGGCCCAGATCGAATTCGTCGAAGCAAGTGGGGAAGATCAGGCCCATCACATCGGCTCCAGACTTCTTGAGTGAAGTCAGGACATCATGAGTCATCTTCTCCGGGATGCTCTCGCTCATGCAGGCCTTGCCGCAGCAGAGCGCCTGTTTTTCATGATGGACTATCCTGGCACCGATGGCGGAGAAGAGCTTTTCCAGGATGGTGGGGTAATCCGGGTCGTCCACGCGCATTATTTCCGAGGGCTTGAGCAGGTGGCAGCCGTAGTGAATGCCGACCTTGATTCCGCCCAGGGGTGCTTTGACCGACTCTCTCACCCTTTCGATCCCCAGATCGTCCCGCAGCACTGTCACGATGTGCCGGACGGAGATGGTGCCTTTATATTCCTTTCCTATCCTCTTCAGGCGCTGATTAACCTTTTCTCTCACCTCAGGCTCGTTGGAAAGGTGATAGTTGGCTTCGGACAGCGTGGCGGTGCAGCCGGAGCACATAGTCACCAGGTCCAGCCCAGCCTCCTCAGCGATGGCTATGTTTCTTGCGGCGATGGTGAGCCAGGTGAGCTTATCCGTGGCTTTGAAAAATATGGGGTCGGGACAGCAGGAGAATCCTTCCAGGTCCACCAATTTCATCCCCAGGTTCTTGACGGTCTTTCGCACCGCCGCTTCCATCTGAGGATATTTCACCGTTATCATACAGCCAAAAAACGGAGCATATTTCATCTTGTTTCCCCAGTGCGGTCTTTGCAGTTATGCGGCAAGGTCGCGTTCAAGCTGGTGGTAGGGCAGCAAACCTCTCAGGGCTCGAAGAGCTTCTCCAGTTCCTCTATTGGGACAAGCCTCACCTCTTTCAAGCCCAGCTCTTTTCTTCTCCTATCGGATAGGGAGGTTATCTTGACGGTGCGACCTGTAGTTCTCACGCTGTTCACGAGTTCCCTGACTTCCGGGGCGGCGGTCACCTTCTCGAAGCAGATGTTCTTCAGGGCGATGATCACCTCCACCGGCCTTACCGCCTGAGGGCATCTCTCGTAGCAGGTATAGCAGTTGGTGCAGTTCCAGATGGGCGAATCCTCTCCGGTCAGGGCCTCCTCGTTGCCCAGAAGCGCCTGTAGAAGTATCTCCCGGGGATTGAAATCGACGGAGTACATGGCCGCGGGGCAGTCTCCCACGCAGGCGCCACACTGGTAGCAGTAGACGCATGCCTCCCCCCCTAGAGTGGAGCTGAGTTTTTTCTTGAACTCGTAGTTTATGGACTTGGTGGACATAGGCTGATAGTGAAAAAGATCACAAAGTAGCGCCAAAAATCTTGACTTCGGCCGTAATTAACATATTATATATACTCGCAAAGTCAAGCTCTAATTTGACTGCGGGAAGGAGTCAGGTGGCGGACCAAGAGACCAAAGCTAAAGCAGGCGGCAAGCTTAGCGCGGAGCAGGAGAAGGTCCACGTATTCGAGGCCTGGTGCAAGAGATGCGGGATCTGCGTGGCCTTCTGCCCCACCGGTGCTTTCACCTCGGATGAAGATGGCTTTCCTGTGCTCTCCTATCCGGAGAAGTGCACTCAATGTGGAATGTGTGAGCTGAGATGTCCCGACTTCGCCATCGCGGTCAGACCAAGGGAGAAAAGGGGATCAAAGAAGAGTTCCTCTTAGTGGAGACAAGCCGGCATGGCCACCGTCCAAAAGAAAGAGAGATTGTTATTGGGAAACAGGGCCTGCGCAGAAGGCGCCATTGCCGCGGGCTGTCGGTTTTTCGCGGGCTATCCCATTACTCCTTCCACCGAGATAGCAGAGGTTCTGGCACGTGAGTTGCCCAAAGTGGGGGGGAAATTCATCCAGATGGAGGACGAGATAGCCAGCTTGGCGGCCGTGATCGGGGCGTCGGTCACCGGGGTGAAATCCATGACCGCCACCAGCGGACCCGGCTTCTCCCTGATGCAGGAACACATCGGGTACGCCTTCATGGCGGAGGTCCCTTGTGTGATCGTGGACGTGCAGAGAGGAGGCCCTTCCACCGGTCTTCCCACCAAAGTATCCCAATCCGACACCATGCAGGCCCGCTGGGGAACCCACGGGGATTACTATCCCATAGCGGTAGCTCCCTCCTCGGTCGAGGAGTGCTTCCATTGCACCATTCGCGCCTTTAATCTTTCCGAGAAGTACCGCACGCCGGTGATCGTGCTGATGGACGAGGTGGTGGGGCACATGCGGGAAATCGTGCGTTTTCCCGATCCCGGTCAGATAAGGATAACCAATCGCATGAAGCCGACGGTTCCACCGGAGTGGTACCAGCATTTCGAGGTAAACCCGCACTTCGTATCGCCCATGGCGAGTTTCGGTGAAGGTTACCGGTACAATATCACCGGCTTGACTCACAACCCGGACGGTTTCCCCACCGCCAGGCCGCCGGTTATCAAGGAGAAACTGAAGAAGCTCAGAGACAAGATAACACACCATGTCAACGACATCGTTGAGATAAGGGAAGAGTTCATGGAGGATGCCCATATAGCGGTCTTCGCATACGGGATCGTGGCCCGAGCCGCCAGGCAGGCGGTCCGCATGGCGCGAGAGAAGAGAATCAAGGTGGGTTTGATACAACCCATGACCGTCTGGCCCTTCCCCGACGTCCACATGGACCACATCATGGAGCAGCTGGATTTGATCATTGTCGCCGAGTTGAACCAGGGACAGCTGATAAACGAGGTAATGAGAGTCAGCTGCGGCAAAGCCAGAGTGCGTGGCCTCTTTCGTTACGATTCCGAGTTGATCACTCCGGATCAGATCTTCCAGAAGATAAGGGAGGAGAAGTAGCGTGGCCTTAGTATCCAAGGTGACTCAACAATACCTGAGGGCCAAGAAACAGTTCCCCAACGTATGGTGTGCCGGATGTGGCATCGGTACCATCATGGGGGCCATAATCCGCGCCATCGACGGTCTGAAACTCTCCCGGGACGAGGTGGTGATGGTATCCGGGATCGGCTGCTCCAGTCGAATGCCGGTGTACGTGGATTTCAATACCCTCCACACCACCCACGGAAGACCGCTGGCCTTTGCCACCGGCGTCAAGCTGGCCAACCCCGGTTTGAAGGTGATCATAATAACGGGTGACGGGGATGCGCTGGCCATCGGGGGGAATCATTTCATCCACGCCTGCAGACGCAACATCGAGCTGACCACCATCCTGGTCAATAACTCCACCTACGGGATGACCGGCGGCCAGGTGGCGCCCACCACTCCCTTCATGAAGTACGGCACCACCGCGCCCTACGGAAACCGCGAGAGAGGCTTTGACATATCCAAGCTGGCCATCGCAGCCGGAGCGCCCTTTGTGGCACGGGGCACCGTATACCACGTGGTGCAACTCAGAAGGCTGATCGAACAGGCCCTTCAGAAGAAAGGATTCTCCCTGGTGGAGGTCATCAGCCACTGCCACGTCCTGTACGGTAGATTGAACAAGGAGGGGGGAGCCATTGAGATGCTGAAATCGCAAAAAGAACACGCCATTCCCATCAGCGCCGCGGGAAGGGTGCCCCCGGAGAAGCTCAGAGACAAGTTCCTCACCGGGGTTCTGTGGGACATTGATTTTCCAGAATATTGCGAGGAGTACGACAAGGTAATAGCACAAGCTCAGGGGAACGCGTAGATGGCAGGCAGCTCCGGCGGCTCTCAGAAAAAGCCGCAGAAAGCCAGAAAGATCGGCACCGAGGAGGACGCTAGATTCGAGATCAGGCTGTCCGGCTCGGGAGGCCAGGGGATGGTCTTCGCGGGAACAGTCTTGGCCGAAGCAATCGGAGTGGAGGACGGCCATAATGTCGTCCAGACCCAAAGCTACGGTCCCGAGGCACGCGGGGGCGCCTCCAGATCCGATCTGGTGGTCTGCCACGGGGAGATTTACTATCCCAAGCCGCTCACTTTAAATCTGCTTCTGGCTTTGACCCAGGAGGCATGTGATACCTATTTCCCGGCCCTCAGGGAGGACGGCGTGCTGATCGTCGACTCCGGGCTGGTGGACCAGCTTCCGGATCGCCCGGTACATGGTTTTCCTTTCGCCCAGCTGGCAAAGGACAAAGTGGGTACCCGCATGGTGGCCAACGTAATGGCTCTGGGGGCCATTGCCGCCCTGACCAAGATCGTCTCCAAAAAGGGGTTGCTGGAAGCCATCAAAAGAAGGGCTCCCAAGGGAACCGAGGAGCGCAACCTCAAGGCGGTGGAAATCGGATTCGAACTCGTTCACAAGAAAAAGCGGATCAAGAAACGAAAAAGAGGCTAACCGTATAGTAGAAGCCTGGCCCTGGCCGGAGAAGAGGGCAGAGTTCAGGCTGCCAGATTCCCTTCGGCGGAGGACCAGACCCGGATTGGAAAAGACCTTCCTGATGATCAAACCCGATGCCGTGAAAAAGAATCTGATCGGGGAGATCCTGCAAAGGACAGAGGATGTGGGCTTCAAGATAGTAGGCCTGAAGATGACCGAGCTCTCGCCTGCCCAGGTTAAGAGATTCTATAAGGTGCACAAAGGGAAGCCCTTTTATGAGAAGCTGGTGAGGTTCGTCTCCTCAGGACCGGTGGTTGCGGTTCTGCTGACCAGAAAAAACGCCGTAAAAAAGATGAGGGAGATCGTGGGTGCCACCGACCCCAAGCGGGCGAAGAAGGGAACCATCCGGCGTGATCTGGCCACGGACGTAACCAGGAACGCGGTGCATGCCTCGGATTCGCACAAAAGCTTCGGGTTCGAATCGAAGTTCTTCTTTTAGATTACAGATTGTGAAATCGTTCACATAAATCAGACGGGAGGTATGATATGCCGTTGAAAGAGAAACGGGCAGTGAAGATCCCGGAGCTCAGAGAGGAGATCAAGTCCGTGGTCACCGAGCACGGAGACAAGGTCCTCTCCGAGGCCACCGTAAAGCAGGCCTACGGGGGTATGAGGGGAATTAAGTGCATGGTCTGGGAGACCTCGCTGCTTGACCCCATGGAGGGAATCAGGTTCCGGGGATACACCATCCCGGAGGTACGGGAGAAGCTGCCAAAGGCTTCCGGAGGAGAGGAGCCTTTGCCGGAAGGCATCTTCTGGCTGCTTTTGACCGGCGAGCTGCCCAAAAAGAAGGACGTTCGAGAGGTCACCAAGGAGTGGCAGGCTCGCTCGGAGGTTCCAAAAGAGACCTGGCGGATACTGAAGTCGCTTCCCGCCGACATGCACCCCATGAGTCAATTCACCGTCGGGATCATGTCTTTGCAGCCCACCTCTGAATTCGTGAAGAAATACAACGAGGGGATTCCGAAGACTGAATATTGGGATCCCATGTACGAAGACGTTATGAATCTTCTGGCCAAGCTTCCCGCCATCGCTGCCTTCATCTATCGCCGGACCTATAAAGACGGAAAGAGGATTCGGGGTGTTAGAAGACTGGATTGGGGCGCCAACTTTGCTCACATGATGGGCATCGACAATCCTGAGTATTATGAGCTGATGAGACTGTACCTGGTTCTGCACAGCGACCATGAGGGTGGAAATGTCAGCGCCCACACCACTCATCTGGTCGGCTCCGCCCTGTCCGACGCATACTACTCCCTGGCT
>CAYFQZ010000302.1:0-15228 GCA_964345305.1 uncultured Ignavibacteria bacterium
GAGCCATAATGGCAGCCCCGAATTCCACCAGGGTCTTGATGTAGCCTGCACGCAGGGCATCTAAGAACACTGCCTTGGAGGCGGGAACTATGATCATCCTGACGTTGGGGTGCTTCTTCCTGCCCTTGATTATCTCGGTGGCAACCTTCAGATCCTCCAATCTGCCGTTGGTGCAGGTGCCGACAAAGACCTGATCTATCTTAACTCCCCTGGCTCCGCCGATAGGTTTGACGTTGTCCACTGTGTGAGGGAACGCGACCATGGGAACCAGATCCGACGCGTCGATCTGGATCACCCGCTCGTAGTTGGCATCTTTGTCCGGGGCAATCTTTCTGAACTTGCTCCCCCTTCCTTTCTTCGCCAGGAACTGCTTGGTGGTATCATCTGAGGCGATGAGCCCGGCCTTGGCGCCAGCCTCCACCGCCATGTTGGAGAGGGTGAATCTCCCGCTCATGGACATCTTTTCTATGGCATCGCCTGAGAACTCCAGAGCTTTGTAGGTGGCACCGTCCGCTCGGATGGTGCCGATCAAATGAAGGATGATGTCCTTGGGATGGACCCCGGCTTGAAGCTTGCCCTTGACCTCAACTTTGAAGGTCTCCGGAACTCGAAGCCAGGTCTTGCCCAGGGCGATCCCCACGGCCACGTCGGTGGAGCCCATGCCGGTGGCAAAAGCCCCCAGAGCGCCGCCGGTGCAGGTGTGGGAATCAGCACCGATCAGTATGTCGCCCGGGTTGAGATAAGACTCGGCTATGATCTGGTGACAAACCCCTTCTCCAACATCCGATAGACATGCTCCGGTCTTCCGGGTGAACTTCCTGATGGTGACGTGATCATTGGCCAGCTCCCTGCGGGGCGAGGGGGCGGCGTGGTCCAGAAACAGGACCGTCCTTTTGGGATTGACCGCTCTTTCCAGGTTTATCTTTTGAAGCTGCCTTATGGCCAAAGGTCCGGTCCCATCCTGGGTCAGGCAGACGTCCACGCTGACCAGCGCAATCTCGCCTGCGCTGACCTCCTGCTTGGCATGCCTTCCGATTATCTTTTCCGCTATGGTCTTTCCCATCTTATTCCTCGGTTTATCTGGTTCTTCTGGCTAAAGGGAATGGCGCGTCCCGGCTTTGTTTTTCGCAGGTCAGCCCAACCCAGACCTAAAAAATCAATTTAATATCCATCCCTCCTTTAGTCAACAGTTTTGTGAAAACTTTCACTAACCCCCGACACTCTCACACACCCTGATCCTTCTCTGCAAATGATACAGCGACGTTTCAGAATACGCCGGAGTCGGATTAGACTCTGGAGGAGACGTCAGACTACGAGAAAATCAGCAGGTGAAGATGGGAGAGAGAACTGGGAAAACCTACTCCTGGTATCCCAGATGCTTCTGCAGAAGCTCCTTGATCTGATCGACCTTGAAAGGTTTGGCCAGGAACCCGTCGGCGTGGGCGGCAAAAGCGTCGGATCGGGAAGTATCTGTGCCAAAGCCGGTTATCACCACCACCGGAAGCTGAGGGAATTTCTCCTTGAGGGTACGCAGAAGATCCATTCCGTTCATCTTGGGCATTCTAAGGTCGGTAATCACCATATCGAATGACCTGTCACCCAGAGTCCTCAAAGCCTCCTCCCCGTCCCTGGCCCCCACGGCCTTGTAGTCAAAGAACTCCAGGATGTCCGAGAGCAAACTCGACATGTGGGGATTATCGTCGACGATCAGTATGTGGTTGGTTCTGGTCATGGCAGCCTATTCTCCTGACGTGGACAGAGACGTTTAATCGATGTGACCGGTGTCGACGACAGGCACTCCCTCCAGGATAGTTTATCGGTCGGGGACACCTTAATCTTAAGCTGCAACAGGATTTTGATGTAATGGCAGCCGAGGTCAATTGCGGGCTATCTCGCCCGGGCTGGCCGCTCAATCGGCAGGAACCAGGCCCGGATCAGGCCATGGACTCGGGAGCCGTCTTCAAGACAAAGGCGCCGGGATATCAACTCCCGGCGCCTCTGCAACTGGAATCTGTCAGGTCGCCTCTTAGGGCAAGACCTTTGTTCCGGTTCACTACTTGAGAACCGGGTCAAACCTCTTCTTGCCCTCTTCTACGGTGGCATCCCCACCTCCCACGTACTCTCCGTTTGCGTTGTAGACACTGATGGTGTAGGTGCCGGCTTCAAGGTCGTAGATGGTGGTTTCCAGGTCGTAGTAGCACATGCAGTAGCACGGGTCACCTGACTCGCTCTCATAAAGGTTGATGGCATAACCTTCCTGCACCACCTCGGTGGTGATGGTCAAACAACAGTTGTAAAAGGCATCCGCGTGCAGCACCGTGATGTCGTTCCCGGAGACCGTGATAATTATGTTGTCCGGATCGGGATAGGTCGGCGAATCCTTGCAGTCACCTTTGATCAAATTATTCGCCGGCATCCTGACCGGTTCGGCCTCCCTTATCGCAGCCTGGGCAAAGGCCCCGGCAAGAATGATGCAACCGAACAAGAGGGCGACCGTTAAGGTTCTCTTGTTCATGACACACACCTCCTGTCATGCTCTGGATTCTTGGCCCATTGTCCCTTTTAAGACGGTCTCCCGATCACTACACAATCAAGGAAGACATACGCCTCCCTCGGGACTATCTGCTTTCACCGTCCGGAAGAGAAGATGGTTAACATAGACACTATACCTCATGCTCCGATTTTTGTCAAGCAAAAAAATCTTTTTGTCGGCTAACCGGCTTCGACCCTCGTGGTCCGAGCACGTATGACTCACCCCCCCAGCCCCGTCTTTCTCCCGATTGACTCATGTTCGTCTCTAATATCTTGTCATAGAATATATTATCACGATCAGCCCAAGCAGGCTGCATTGCCGCGTATCGTCCCTCCGATACTCGTGTGACACGGGCCGGAGCTAATCTTCTGTAAATGAAAGTGTTGCAGGCACATTCGGCTTCGGCACCTGGACCGGAAAAATCGTCGGTCAAGGGGATTATTTTTGTTGACAAATTGACAGGAGCAATGTAGAATGATTAGATTTGCTGTTGATTCCGTGCATAGTCGGAAGGAATTTCCTGTCCGGCCCCTTTAACATGTTGTGAATCAAGGAGTTTGCTGGAGGAAGCAGATCCTCTGAACAAGGAGTGATATGCTGAAGGTCGCTGGAAATAAGCTGGTTATTGGGAAAGATGAGTACTATCCCTTTTCAGCCGAGATGCATTACTTCCGAGTGAGCAAGAGGTACTGGTCCATCTGCTTTGAGCGAATCAGAAAGGCGGGACTCAGAATCATATCCACCCGTGTGCCCTGGAACCTGCACGAACCTGCGGTGGGCGACTTTGATTTCATGGGAGTTACGGACCATTCAAGGGATTTGGTGGTTTTTCTGGAGCTGGCACGGGAATTCGGATTGAAGGTGATTCTCCATCCCGGGCCGTTTGTCGGTTCGGACTGGAGGAACGGGGGTTACCCGGATTTCCTGTTCAAGAGTCCTGAGATACTGGCAAGGGGTCCGGACGGCGAACCGTTGGAGGTTGCGGGAAGAGATGAGAAGGATCACGTTCTCTCCCCTTTGCATCCCAGGTTCTTGCGTCACGTGAAAAGATATCTGGGCGGTCTATCGGAAGTAATAAAGAGCTACATATACCCCAAGGGGCCGGTGATTCTAATCAAGCTGGATAACGGGCTCATGTCTTTTCTTCCGAACCGGTTACCCCGGAATCTCGACCCTTTCGGCTCGGACTACAACGAGTACGTTATCGGCACGCTCTTCCCCGAGTACCTGAAGGGAAAATACGAAAGCATCAAGAAGCTGAATCAACTCTACCGGGAGAAACACCGAGGTTTTGCGGACATTAAGCCCCCCACCGAGTTGAAGATATCCAAGCCTCAGAATCTGATAAAGTATTTCGATTGGGTCACTTTCAAGGAGACAGTCTCCAGCCAGTACCTCTCCAAGCTGAAGGAGTTGTACCTGTCATTCGAGGTTTCCCCTCTTTTCTCGTCCGACCTTTTCTTGTCCCGGGATTTCTCCCTGCCTCTGAACTGGCAGGCTTCGGACTCTGACGAGCTCATCACCGGCATAAACTTGGTCTGGCAGGACGATCACGTGGGACTGACCCGGCATCTCCGCTACTTCTCCACCTGCTCTAGGTTTCCTTGGGCCTCGGAGTTCGCCGTGGGGTCTCGCGCAGATGTACCCAGGGACGCTGCCAGGTACTTCCCCGTTCCTCCCGAGAAGGTCAAGCTTCTCTTGACCACGGCTCTGGCCGCAGGCTTGAGAGGTTTCAATCATTACATGTTCGTGGAGAGAGACCATTGGTACGATGCGCCCCTGGCCAACGACGGCACAATCCGGCCTTCCTTCGATCTGGTCAAGAAATTCATCGAGGTGGGCACCGCGATCGGACTGGAGAATCTGAAATCGTCTCCACAGGTGGGACTGGCCGTCTATCGCCCTTATCTCTGGTATGATTTTCTCTCGTCCGGGTCAGAGGGCAAAACCGCGGGCCCTTTTCCGTATGTTCCCCATTTGCTTTCCAGAACTCACACCGGGTTAAGCCGTGACCTGATCAGCCTCAAGCTGGACCATGGCATGCCCGATCTGTGGTTGGAGTCGAGTCTTGAGAATTTCCCCGTTCTCATGATCCCTTCGGCTGAGCTCATGGACCAGAGGACGCAGCAGCTTCTGATTGATTTGGCCAAAGCCGGGCGAACCCTGATGCTATTCGGCGTTCTGCCCCAATTCGATCTTGATATGCGGCCGTGTAAGCTCCTCTCAGCTTCTCTTAAACTGCAGACCAGGGTCCAGTCGTTAGTGGGCCAGGTGCGTGCCCCTGACCACGAGTTCACCGCCTTCGTCTACGGGTACATCCGAGGAGCCAGAAGGTCTCAGATTCTAGCAAAGTACCATGACCGGCCGGTGGGGGTCTCGTCAAGATTGGGTAAAGGGCGCGTGTTTCTCTTCACCTTCGACATCTCCGCTCAGCTTTATCACCCCAAACTGTTCTTCCTCGAGCAGGTGCTCTCCCAGGCCGGCGTGGAGAGCCAGATATACTGCGACGATCCAGAGGTGGAGCTTATCTTCCAGAAGACCGAAGATCACACCGTCCTTTATCTCATCAATCCCTCCAAGCCGCCTTTATCCCCATCAGAGGAGTCTGATAAGAAGACAATAATTCTCCGATTTGACCCCCGCAAGATGGGAATACGAGGCAAGAGGCTGCGTCTGACCGACCTTTTGGGAGAAGAGATCATCAAGACATCTCCTCAGGAGTTGAGAACCGGCCTGATGTTGAAGATCTCCCCTCAGGACAGCCGGATGTTTCTGATAGAGGGCAAATAGAGGGCTCGCGCCCCCGCACCATGAGAGACCAAACTTCAGTCGGGCGGCTTTGGCAAGGTGAGCCTGACTTGAATGACATCTTCTCGGCGCTGAATGCCATTCTGGCGCGATAACCACGCTGCTCTCCCAATATATTATTTAACAGGGTCTTGGCGGCGGCAATCCCGCACGAGCACGCGTAAAGAGGACCGGCAAAGACACCCCACGCTAAGGCTTGGGAGGAGAGTGTGCGGATAATCCTCTGCATTATAAAGCATTGCAGGATTCGCGGGGCGAGATGTCATCTAGATGAATTTGCTTAGACCGAGGCAAAAGCTTTACACATTTATTACGTATATGTTATATTGAGACTGGGGTGGATGCGGATGGCGACGGGTGTAAGGTGTTGTAGGACAGCGCAATAGATATTAGCGGGAGTTACTTCCGCAACAGCTTTGACGTAATCTGTAATGGAGGGAAAGGTGAATGTTGGAATCCGTGGTAAGTCTGAGTTGACCAGAAAGAGACATCAGATTGATATTCTGCTCAAGAAAGCCATGAGAGGGGGCAAACAGGCTAAGGATAAGCTGCAAAAGGAGTTCGGTATTAAGGTTTATTCCTCCGAAGAAATCGGCGGTTACGTGAGAACTAGGTTCAAAACGGAGATGGCTGGAGAATCCCCGTCGAAAGAGGCAAGAGGTGCGCCAAAAAGGAGAGCAAAACCGCTGACAAAGAAGAGATAGAATCCTGGCTTCAGAGGCAGCTCGAGCAACTTGAAGGCGAACTTAAGTGTCGCGCCATTGTGGTGCGACACTTTTTTGTGCCGCGGAAGGTGCGACCATCCGTGGGCCAAACAAAAAAGGCTGCGCCGAAAAAGCCCAGCCTTCCGTCTTCAGTCCGACGAATCCCGATTCAACTCGTGGAAGGAACCTATCAGCGGTACTCTGGTACCATTGGCTGACTTATTCTGGGTGGCGGCTTGCTAGGCCCTGGCGTACTTTTTCACTCCCTCCTTATAGAGGTTCCCGCCATGACAGTCCTGGACCACTATCGCAGGGAAGTCCTTCACGGTCAGCTTCTTGATGGCCTCAGCCCCCAGCTCCTCCCATGCCACCAGTTCGTTCTTGGTTATCGACTTGGCGATCAGAGCCGCCGCCCCTCCTACGGCAGCCATGTACACGCCGCAATGCTTCTGAAGAGCATCCGGAACACCGCCGCCCATCTCTCCCTTTCCGATCATCCCCTTGGAGCCGGCCTCCAAAATTCTTGGAGCATATTTGTTCATCCTGCCGGAGGTGGTGGGTCCGGCCGACCCGATGACCTTGCCCGGTCTGCTGGGTGACGGTCCGCAGTAGTAAATCAGCTGGCCCTTAATGGAAAAGGGGAGCTGCTCCCCCTTGTCCAGAAGCTCCACCATCCTCTTGTGGGCGGCATCTCTGGCCGTGTATATCTCTCCGGTAATCAGGACGTCATCGCCTATCTTCAAACCCTTCACAACCTCATCGGTCAAGGGAGTCGTTATCTTTTTCTGTGCCATTTTCTTCTCCTCCTGTTTGTCTCGGTCGGAACGCAAAGCTTCTCTGCTCACCCTGGAATTCCGCCTGACCGGCAGATCCAGGTATCCGCAATCTGAGGCCGCGGGCTATAGTATGGCCTCCTTATGTCTGGCCGCATGACAGTTGATATTCACCGCAGCGGGGAAGCTGGCGATGTGACAGGGGTAGGTTTCCACGAAGACGGCCAGTGCAGTCTGGGTTCCTCCGAAACCCTGGGCCCCGATACCCAGCTTGTTCACCTTCTCCAGAAGCTCCGCCTCCAGATCGGCGTAGAACGGGTTGGGGTGCTTGGATCCGATCTCCCTGAGAAGCGCTCTTTTAGCCATCTCGGCACACTTCTCGAATGTCCCTCCGATGCCCACGCCGACGACGATGGGCGGGCAGGGATTGCTTCCCGACCTTCGGACCTTGTCGACAACAAACTCCTTCACCCCTTCCACTCCGTCCGCCGGTTTCATCATCTTCACCTCGGACATATTCTCGCTTCCGCCGCCCTTGGGAGCAATGACGATCTTCAGTTTATCGCCTTTGACGATATCCATGTGGATCACCGGTGGGGTATTATCGCCGGTGTTCTTCCTCTCGATAGGATCGGCCAGAATCGACTTGCGCAGGTACCCGTCCTTATAGCCCTGCCTGACCCCCTCGGTGATGGCATCAAACAGGTTGCCGTCCTTAATGCAAACCTGGTCGCCCATCTCCACGAAGAAAACCGAAAAGCCGGTATCCTGACAGATAGGAAACTCGCCCTGCTTGGCTATCTCGAAGTTGTCGATGATCTGTTTGAGGGTGGCCTTGGAAACGGGCGATTCCTCCTGCTGGTACATCTGGCGAAGCCTCTTCTCCACATCCTCGCCGAGGTTGTAGTTGGCGTCAATGCAGAGATCCTTCACGGTTTTGGTTATATCCTTGGCGGAAATCTCACGCATATCTCCTCCTAACTTGTTTTTGATGAGGTAAGTTCCAAAACTCCGTCGATCAGATTGTCAGCGCTCAATGCCATCTCAGCTGGTGTGAGCTTCAACAGGCTCCCCCCGGTGGAGATCAGCTTATGCTCCGCATCCATCACCGCCTCCGGCCCTCTGGAGAGAACGTGAACTGCGCCCATCTCCTCAATCTGTTTTATCAGTTCCGGATCCTTGCCGATGGTCAGAGTCAGGGGGACTTCCACGATGTCCCTGAGGGCGGAGGCGACCAGAAAACCGGCAAGCCCACAAGCGCCTATGGGCTTCTTCCTCCGGTAAATCTCTCTGATGATCCTCTGCAGCTCCGGCCGGGGCTTCAGAAAACTGTTGTCATCGCTACCGAGAGAATCAGCCAGGTTTTTGACTACACCTTCACCCCCTGGCAGGAGCAGCCCGTCGACGTCTCTGCCCGAAAGCTTGCCGATCTCCCTGACTCCGTCCCAGGCGATGCGGGCCGATTCGTTCAGGATGTTTCTGCTCTCCTGAACCCTGGCCAGCCGGAGATGATCAGACACCTCCCTCTGGCCGGCATCCGGCGCGAAGAAGAGGGGAGTGTTACCCCTTCTATTGAGGTGATAGGAAAGCAGCACCACCTCCCATACGTCCGATCCATCCAGATATCCGCACCCGCTTAAGATCAAGGCAAACTTGCTCATGCCACCGCAGAGAGATTCGGTTATCAGAGAACAGGTGAACGGTCTTTGCCACCCACTTTCCGGTTCATCCAATCCACCTTGACCAGACGCCTATGATGCAATACTTGCGGCTTCTTTGTAGAGTTAAATTGACGCGAAAACGCACTTGGCCGTGTTGGGTCGGGATGCTCGTCCACCTGATCCGACAGCTATCTTACTCGGTTCCGATGCTCTGCAGAACGAAGGCAGGATATGGTCGGAATACCACCCTCCAAGCAAGGGGGGTCTCAGAGGGCATCAATAAACGCTTACCACTTTCCTGGTCTTCCCCTTCGGTTCAAACTTGACCACTCCATCCCTCAGGGCGAAAAGGGTGTCGTCCTTTGCCCTTGCGACGTTCAGTCCCGGATGTATCCTGGTTCCTCTTTGTCTTACCAGGATGGTGCCGGCCAGCACCGCCTCTCCCGAGAACCTCTTCACCCCCAGCCGCTGCCCGTGGGAATCCCTTCCGTTCCGTGAACTTCCTACTCCCTTCTTGTGTGCCATGGGATTCTACCTTCCTTCTTGCCATCAAAACCAAACCCAGAAAGTGCATCCGCTATCTGCGCAATTCTGGGTTGGTTAAGATAACGCTTTTTTTTTCTTTTGCAAGCGAATTCTTTAACTACGTCAAGGATTTCTCCGGTGCGGCCTTCTGCTCCTCTTCCGCCACGGACTTGATATCGAAGGTCAGCCTGTCCTGACCCTCCTTCCTGTCCACGTCAACCTGGCACCGACCGGAGAACTGCCCTTTCAATATCTCCTCGGCCAGCGGGTCCTCCACGTGTTTCTGTATGGTTCTTTTCAGGGGTCTGGCGCCAAAGGTGGGATTGAATCCCTTCTCTGCCAAAAACTCCTTGGCCCGGGCGGTCAACTCGAACGTTATTCCCTTCTCTTTCAACCTCTTGGATACGTCCGAGAGAAGTATGTCGATGATCTCCATTACCTCCTTCATCCCCAGCGCATGGAATACTATGATTTCGTCTATGCGATTTAGAAACTCGGGATTGAAGGTTCGTCTGGTCTCCTCCAGAAGCTTCTGCTTCATCTGCTCATAGGACGAGCTTGAGTCTTCTTTCTGGAAGCCGAGGGTTTTTCCGCCCTTGATTTGTCTGGCTCCCAGGTTGGATGTCATAATCACCACGGTGTTTCTGAAGTCGACCCTTCTGCCGAAACTGTCGGTCAGGGAGCCGTCGTCGAAAAGCTGGAGAAGTATGTTGAAGACGTCGGGGTGAGCTTTCTCTATTTCGTCCAGCAGGACCACCGAATAGGGCTTGCGCCTGACCTTCTCGGTGAGCTGTCCCCCCTCCTCATAGCCCACGTATCCGGGCGGAGCCCCAATCAGACGGGAGACGGAGAACTTCTCCATGTATTCGGACATGTCGATTCTCACCAGCGAGTTCTCGTCTTCGAAAAGCGCCGCCGCCAGGGCCCGGGCAAGCTCCGTCTTCCCCACGCCGGTGGGTCCCAGGAAGATCAAAGATCCGATCGGCCTCCGCGGGTCCCCCAGGCCGGCTCGATTTCGCCGGATGGCCTTGGCGATGACCGAGATGGCCTCCTGCTGCCCCACGATTCTTTTCTTCAGTTCATCCTCCATTCTGAGGAGCTTTTTCGACTCCTTCTCTTCCAGCTTGAAAAGTGGAATTCCGGTCATCTTGGAGACCACGCAGGCCACATCCTCAGAGGTCAGGGTGACCTTCTCCTGCCCCTTGCCCTGCTCCCAGTCCCTCCTCATCTGATCCAGCTTCTCCCTTTTGATCTTTAACTCATCCCTGAGCTGGGCAGCCTTTTCGAACTCCTGGTTCTTCACCGCCTTGTCCTTCTCCTGCTGCAGCTGCACCAGTTCCTCTTCCAGCTTTTCAAAGACCTCCGGCCGGGTACAGGTGGCCAGATGGATCCTGGAGCCGGCCTCGTCTATCACGTCAATCGCCTTATCCGGTTGAAACTTTCCTGTGATATATCTGTCCGAAAGCTTCACCGCAGAGTCGACGGCCGCATCCGATATCAGTATCCGGTGGTGCTCTTCGTACTTGCTCCTCAGGCCGTTCAGTATCCTCTTGGTGTCCTCCGTAGACGGCGGATCCACCATGATGGTCTGGAAGCGCCTCTCCAAAGCCCCGTCCTTTTCGATGTATTTTCGATACTCGTTCAGGGTGGTGGCGCCGATACACTGTATCTCTCCCCGTGAAAGCGAGGGCTTGAATATGTTGGACGCATCCAGGGAACCTTCCGCTCCGCCCGCTCCCACGATGGTGTGCAGCTCATCTAAGAACAGGACCACGTCCTTGGAGTTCACGATCTCGTTCATCACCGCTTTCATTCTCTCCTCAAACTGGCCTCGATACTTGGTCCCGGCCACCAGAGCGGCCATGTCCAGAGAAACGATCCTTTTATTCTCAAGAGTCTGGGGGACCTTTCCCGCCACTATCCTTTGAGCCAGACCCTCGGCTATGGCGGTCTTTCCCACGCCCGGCTCGCCGATTAGAACAGGGTTGTTCTTCTTTCTACGGGAGAGGATCTGGGAGACCCTCTCGATCTCGTCGTCCCGACCTATTATGGGATCCAGCTTGCCCCGCCTGGCCAGTTCGGTAAGGTCTCTGCCGAAATGATCCAGCGCCGGGGTCTTACTCTTCTTCCTTTTCCTGCCGTAGGAGGATGGTTTGCCGCCCTGTATGTTTTTGAGTTCCTCATATACCTCTTTGTAGTCGACGTCATACATGGAGAGGACCTGAGCCGCTACTCCTTCCTCGTCCCTGAGCATGGCCAGCAGCAGATGCTCGGTGTCGATGTCCTTGGATCTCAGGGCGCGGGCCTCCTGGGCGGAGACCTCCAGAAGCTTTTTGGCCCTTGCAGTCAGGGGGAGCTGCCCCATGGCCAGCGTGCCTCCCGAGGGCTGAACCACATCCTCCACCGACTGTCTGAGTTCGTTTGAGTCGATCCCGATGTTGTTCAAGATCTCAATTGCCCTCCCCTCCCCCAGGCGCAGGATCCCCAGAAGAAGGTGCTCCGTTCCGATGTAATCGTGCTTCAGCCTGGCTGCTTCGTCTCGAGCATACTCTATGGCTTTGCGAGCTCCTTCTGTGAACATCTCATTCATCGAAAAAACCTCCGCTCCGATTTCGAGTCCGATACGTCAAATCATGGAGCCTCTCGAGACCTTCCCGATCAGCTCATCCACCCCGACCCCTATTAATAGTCTACGCAAAAACCGGCAAAATGTCAACCCGGTTAAAACGAGCCGCCACCGTCCTCACAGATCCGGCAGCTCATCGTCATGTCTCCCAACTACTTGCTCAAGGTCCGTCGACCCGTGGAGTTCGCTCCCCAAGTCTTGTTCTCACCAGCCCGGCTCTGACCCGGTCGCGCTCACCGGGCTCCATCCTTCTGCCGAAGTACTTCTGCAGGTGTGCCGGCTGAGTCAGTGCCAGAGTCTCGTTTACCTGCGAGAGGCTTACCCCCGTCAACACTCCCGTCCCGATCCCCAGCCTTACCGCGGAGAGCATGTTCAAGACTTCCTCCGAGGTCAAGGATCGGGCGTGCCGCAGGATGCCGTAAGCGCGCCAGATCTTGTCCTCTATTTGATCCTTGGCTTCATTGAAGAGCCTCTTTCGGGCGTTCTCTTCCCGCTCTATTATCCGTCTGGTGACTCCCTCCAGATCGTCCATGATCTCCTGCTCGCTGCGGCCCAGGGTCTTCTGGTTGGACACCTGAAAAAGATTTCCCAGAACGTCGGAGCCTTCTCCGTAGAACCCTCGCACCACCAAACCCACCTTGCTGATCTCGGCGATTACCTTCTCGATCTCCTGGGTCAGAGCCAGCCCCGGCAGATGGATCAGAACCGACGCTCTCATTCCGGTCCCGGTATTGGTGGGACAGGCGGTGAGGTAGCCGAAGGTGGGATCGTAGGCAAACTCGAGCGTTCGGGAAAGTTCGTCATCCACCTGGCTGGCCAGCTTGAATGCCCGCCTTATTTCCAGCCCGGGAGCCAGGGCCTGAATCCGCAGATGATCCTCCTCGTTCACCATGATGCTCAAGTTCTCCTCTTCTCCGATCAAGAGCGCCGAGAAGTCCCGGCACTGGGTGAACTCCATGCTGATCAGGTGTCTCTCCACCATGAAGGTTCGATCCAGATCGTCAAGCTGGTTGCAGCTGACAAAGGTGGCGCGAGCCAGCGCCTTGCATTTCTCCAGGGCTGACCTCACAAAGGAGAGCGTCCTTTCCCGGTTGTCAGTGTCGGCTCGGGAAGGGAATGGCGCGCTGGCGATATTGCGCGCCAGCCTGATCCTGGAGGAGAGCACCACCTGGGAGCTGGAGTCCTCACCGCAAAGCCACACCGCTGGTGTTTTGGCCATCTGCTCAAACATTTTCACTCACCTGCAATAGCTGGTCTCATTCTTTGCCGGCCAGGGCCTTTATCTGATCCCTGAGCTTAGCCGCCCTTTCGAAATCCTCCGCCTGAATGGCCTTCTTCAGTTCCTCCTGCAGCTTGCTCTGTTCCCACAACGGCTTCATCACGTCCTTGCGGGAGTGCGGGAATTTGCCCCGGTGCTGGGTGGAGCCGTGGACTTTCCTCAGAAGATCGTCCATCTGGTTTCTGAAGGCAACGTAGCAGTTTCCGCAGCCCAGACGCCCCACTTTGGCGAAATCGGAGAAGTTCATGCCGCAAACCGAGCATGAAATCTCGACCTCTTTCCCCGGCTGCTTCTCCTTGGCCTGGCTCAGCATGCTGGCCAGAAACTCGGCCAGGGGGAAAGGGACTCCCTCCAGAGGATTTCGAAAGCCCCTTCTCTTTGCACACTCATTGCAGAGATGCAGGTTCGTTTTCTGATCGCCCGCCTCCTGCGTTAGATGGACCGTGGCCTCATTCTTTCCACAATCCTCGCACAACATCGCAATCTGCCTCTCAGCTATGTTCCGCTCACGTTCTGAATCATAACCCTAAACGGCTAATTGGAGCGTTCACCGTTGGGTGAACCGGCCAAAGCCGCTGTCGCTTCGTGCTCCCGCAGCTCAGGCCGAAGCCTGACACGCCTTTGGAATCTTCTACTCCTTGCTTTCACCTGCCTGCGCCTTGCCGTCAACCAGCGTTACTATCCGATGAGCCCTCTGAGCCAGAAGCTGGTTGTGGGTAGCGATGATGAAGGTCTGGTTCTTCTTCCGGTTCAGTTCCGATAGCAGGTTATGCAGTTCCTCTCCGGTGGCTTTGTCCAGGTTTCCGGAGGGTTCGTCTGCGATCACTATCTGCGGCTCGTTGACCAGTGCCCGGGCCACTGCCACCCTTTGCTGCTCGCCTCCTGACAGTTCACCCGGCTTGTGATTGATTCTCTCCGCCAGTCCCACCTCCGACAGGAACCGCTCAGCTTTCCCTCTGATTGCGCCCATCTCCTCTCCGGCGATGAGCCTGGGCATCATTACGTTCTCCAAGGCCGAAAACTCCGGCAACAGATGGTGAAACTGGAATACGAATCCTACGGTTTTGTTTCTGAAATGTGCAAGTTTCTTGTCGCTTAACGAAAAGACGTCGGTCGAATCCAGCCTCACCTTTCCTTGCGTGGGACGGTCCAATGCGCCTAAGATATGGAGGAGCGTGCTCTTACCAACCCCTGAAGCGCCGACCACGGAAACGATCTCACCACGTCTTATCCGGATGTCTACTCCCTTTAATACGTGAAGCGTTTCAGCGCCCGTTTGAAAGCTCTTGTGGATGTCGATCCCTTCCAGTACAATATCGTCGTGTGCGTTTTGTCCCACGTTCTCAGTATATTTTTATTTTCGCCACTTTTTGTTTTTTATTAACCGGGCGTTCCAAAGTTTGGACATCCAATAGCATTTTAGCTTGAAAAATGAAATTGTCAACTCAAAACTAAACCTTAATCGGCAAGACCCCCGTCATCAGCCGCTCGAATTCGGAACCTGTGCGTCCGTAAGATTACGGCAAAAAGCTGTTGATTTTTGAAAGAAAATGGCTAAGTTAATGACTACGCGCCGAGATCATGAGTCGAGGGCACGGAAACTCTCCGACACGAATAGCAGAATTCCGGACCCCGCCTTTCAGCGGGATCGAAGACATCCCGGTTTTGACCAGGCACTAAGATGGACCAATAAGCTAAAAGGAGGTGACTCAAGGATATGCCAACCATAGTCCATTTCGAGATTCCGGTTGACGATGTTCAGCGGGCAAAGAAGTTCTACGCCGATCTTTTCGGCTGGGAATTCAAAGAGGCCTCAGGCATGGAATACTGGATGATCACCACCAGCGGTGAAAACAAGGTGGATGGCGGCATGATGAAGAGGCAGGATGCACGGCAGCCGATTACCAACTACATCGATGTCCCTTCCATAGATGAATGGGCCGCCAAAGTTGAACAGCTCGGCGGAAAAGTGGTGGTTCCCAAGGCAGCAGTGCCGACTTACGGATGGTTTGCCATGTGTCTTGACACCGAGAAAAACCACTTCGCGCTGTGGCAGACCGACAAGAATGCCAAGTAGCAACCGGCGGTATGCACCGTACGGTGCATCCGGGCGGCATTCGGAAATCCGGAAGTCACGCATCGAGGCGTAATGCTCACATTCCCGCTGGGATGACAGGATGTAGCGTCGGAGCTTGCCCTGAACCATGCGGTTCAGGGCTTGTCTCCGACGAGAAGCCCGGGATCGTCAAAAGACCTCTCCCCCTTTTTGTCCCCCTCTCCACAAAGTGGAGAGGGGAAATAGGGGGTGAGGTGAAAATA